>JAFOXU010000181.1 GCA_017425725.1 Alphaproteobacteria bacterium
TGATATTTGATGCGTTATCACGCAGCCCCTGTATAAACGCAGCCGTTGCGCATGGTGTTTTGTTTGTTATTGTATCTTCTGCCAATGCTGTTCCGTGTATAATACATAATAAAACGAATAATATTTTCTTCATAGGTTTGATCCTTTGATTAAAATGCCTTGTAACCATCGCCAAGACCGGTGCCACTGGTATCGTCTGGTCCAACGATTTTTGTAATTGATTTGCCGTCAGTTTCAACCTCATATAAATGCTTTTGGGTTTGTGTGTGCAGGTCCTGTAATTCCGATTGACGTTCACGCATGTCTGTTGCCCAATCTGGTGCAGGTGTGGCAAACGGATTGCTTAATTGAATCTGATTGCCATTTGCATTTGTATTTGGTGCCGCAGGTATTGGAAAACCAACCGATATACCTTTTGGGGCGGCGTTTGCAAATTGCGATACATAATCATTAAATATTCCGTCCAAGTACCCTGCGCATGCGGTTGCATAATTGCCCCCAGACATACGGGATAATTGCAATATTATCGCAGGCCTGATGTCGTCAATTCTGGCACCAATACAGTTGTTTGCATTCATGCACTGTAATGTAACCAAACTGGTTACAATTCGTTGACATTCGTCTGTTTTAACCTGTGGACCGGTTGCATATACAGGTTGTGGCATACGATTATTGTATGGTGAGTTTGGATTCCAAAATGGGTTCGAAGAATAATTCTGAACGTTTTGAATTATGCCATACTTTGAAAATATGGTATCGGCATTAGATGTGCCAAGAAATGCCGCCAACCCTGTGAAAATACAAAGAAAATTCTTAAAATTTATTCTCAAATCCGTTCCCTGTTTGGTTAATTATAACAAAAACGGATTTGTAATAAAAGACAAAAAAACAAGAACAGAAAGAATGATGCAAAAAGTTGTTACTGTTGGTTTTGCTCTGGGTTAAGCAGGGCTCCGCAATAGTCTTTGCATGTGTTGGCGCATGTGCCTAGTGGGTCATGACACCAAAGTTGTAATTTTTTCTCGAGTTCGGATTCTTGGCATCCTTCGGGTTTTTTGCATCGTTCTGCTTTAAGTGCGCACCAACAATATTCCCCACCTGGCCTTCCGTCCTGGTCGTTGCACCCAGCGTATACAAAACCTTTTTCTCGTATTACTGTTCCGTTTTCTTCAATTATCTGTTCGATGGAACCCACATGTGCTAATGATCCTGGAACAATGACCGTGTGATCTACCCCATCACTAGCAAATTTGCACTGGTTATCGATTCTATCTGGCTCGTTGGCGATTAAATCTATATCCGGTTCCGTTGATTCCTCTGTTTCTAGTGGTGGGATTATGATATTTTCCTCTTGTGGATTTTGGCCTTCCTGTGAAGCTTGGTCTTCCTGTGAAGTTTGGTTCTCATTGTTTCCTAGGAGTTCTGGTGGTGTTCCATCTTGTGTGGTTTGGTCTCACAGTGGATTTGAGTTCTCATTGTTTCCTAGGAATTCTGGTGGTGTTCCATCTGGGTCTGCTGTTGGTTGCCCTGTGTTCCATTTTGCGTATAGTTCTATTGTGCCACCATTGGTTTTGCAATGTTTATCTTCGATTTGTGTTATCTTTTTGTTGCTTGTATAATTTTCATCTGTGTACCATGCGATAAAATCTGAACTATATATGATCATTCGTCGCCCTTCCTCGTCGGTGAAACGTCTTGTCTTCATTGTTGGTGCTTTTAGCGTAATCGGGCTGCCGCATGTTGTGTATGTTGGTGGGTTGCTACGATTGTTGTCGCCACCAGATAAGTGGTATTTAATCTTACATGTTTTTTTTGTGCAATTTATTCTTTCTAAATACGTTTCTTCATCTTCGATGTCCATTTCACGATATGCATGGGCATCCTTGAATGGTTCGTATCCGTTCCGTGCATTTTCAAGACGGTCGGTAAATGACACATCTGCATATGTTGCTGGAAAATCCGCAGACTGAATCTGATGATTGTTTGTGCCGGTTTCGGTGTGCAGGGCCTGTAATTCCAATTGACGTTCACGCATGTCTGTTGCCCAATCTGGTGCAGGTGTGGCAAACGGATTGCTTAATTGAATCTGATTGCCATTTGCATTTGTATTTGGTGCCGCAGGTATTGGAAA
>JAFOXU010000153.1 GCA_017425725.1 Alphaproteobacteria bacterium
CAATAAATATCAATAATATTGCGGCCATTTTTGGGCTAGTATTTGTAATATCTACTTTTTGTTTTTCCATATTTTACTCCTTTATCTTAAAACCATTTCCATGGCTGAAACACCTTTAACAGCCCCAATGCTATACGTTTATCTGCGTACGTGTGACCACAGCGTGGACATACGTTAAACGGTTTAATAATGGACTTGACCTTTTTTGATACCAAGAACCATATATATAATCCAATTGCCCATGCACCAAACACCAAACCCCATGCTACAAATCCAAAGTATTTATCCACAGTATTTGTGATAATTGTTATTGTGGTGACATCTGATGCAGACAAATCATTATAAATTTTGGTTGCCACCGGCCAACTGGATGGGCGCCATGGATAGACATGTTCAACACCATAATTTGTCAGCAACGTTGTACCCAAACCACCAGACTGTTTATCCAGCGCACTTTTTATCGCCTTGTCCATCATTGCATCAATTTCTGTCTGAGCAACACGTGTCAGGTCTGACTTTATCTTGTCCAACTGTTGATTAACCTTGGATGCAGTATTATCAACAGATGTAATTGTTTTATTTGCGGCATCGACACCTTTGTCTACTTCTTTGACAGCCTTGTCAACACCATCTGTTTTTATACCGAATTTATTTGCGATACCCGCCAACTTTTTAACACCCGATGTTTTTTCAGAAACAGATTCTGTGGTCTTTTTAGCAGTTGCTGTTGTATTTGTTACTTTATCAACTGCCTTTTCAGCCATTTTTACCTTGTCCACAGCAAGGGCAATCGGCTTTTCCAAATCAATTGCACCGGCAACGGAATCCAGTAACGCTTCGTACTGTTTAACAATCCCCTTTTGCAAGTCAAAAAACATTGACACAACAATAGACTTCTTTATCGGCTGGGAATACGTATTTTTAACATGCAACGGGAACCATGCCAGCAATATAAACCATACAACCGTCACGATTGTAAATATGCGCTTGGTCCACGTAATCAACGATTGTTTCTTGGCAACAGTTTTTGCCCCACCCATATCAATAACTTCGATTTGTTTTTTCTTGGCCATTTTTCTTTCCTTTCGTTTATCTGTTATATTCATCTGTCTGACGTTTAAATTGTTCAATCAACCCCTTGTTAGCATTAAAGAACGGCGTATAATGTTCATCATTTTCGTGTATTACAACCAACTGTTCAATTGTATCATGATACACGTGCGCAGCAGATTTATCATTGAAGGCATGAATCTGGGGTGTTGCCACCAAATTATACGTATTGTTACGGCCATCATTGTCACATGCCAATGTATAAACATATGCAAAAGTATCTGAAAAATTCTTGGAAACAGCCAGATATATCTTGTCATTCATATTTAATGTTAAAATTGGCATATTTTTTGACATATCTATTCTCCTGTATAATTTTTTATAAATTCTGCCTTGAATTGCGCAAAGTTCCCCTGCTCTATGGCTGTTCTGATATCACGCATCAAATCTTGATAGAACCACAAATTGTGTTGCGTTAATAATGTTGCGCCCAAGATTTCATTACATTTTATCAAGTGATGAATATATGCACGTGACAATTTACACGCAGGACAACCGCATTTGTCATCCAGGGGCGTGTTATCTTCACGAAAATGTGCATTACGCATATTCATTGTTCCATGTCTGGTAAATGCCTGGGCGGTACGTCCCGCACGTGTTGGCATAACACAATCAAACATGTCAACACCACGTTCAACCGCCCCCAATATATCCAGTGGTGTTCCAAC
>JAFOXU010000061.1 GCA_017425725.1 Alphaproteobacteria bacterium
AAAGCAACACGTGTTGGATACAAAGTAGAAGGTGGTAAAAAGGTTCGCGTGGCTAAAAAATCTGGTGCGGAAATCTAAAACAGATAAATTAGGTAAATTGTTGCCCGCTGTTACGGGAACACAACAAAAGGAATAAAGAAATGCAAAGCAGATTGCGTGAAATTTACGAAAAAGAAATTGTGCCAGAATTGGTAAAAGAATTCGGCTATAAAAATGCGTTCGCAGTTCCAAAACTGACAAAAATTGTTTTGAATATGGGCGTTGGTGAAGCAGTGTCTGATAAAAAGAAACTGGATGCAGCAGTTGCGGATTTGACCGCTATTGCAGCACAGAAAGCAATCAAGACACGTGCAAAAAAATCAATCGCAACATATCGTTTGCGTGAAGGTCAGGAAATCGGTACAAAGGTTACACTGCGTGGTAAAAGAATGTATGATTTCTTGGATAAGTTGATTACAGTTGCATTGCCACGTGTAAAGGACTTTCGTGGTTTGTCAAAGTCAAAGTTTGACGGACGTGGTAACTATGCGTTTGGTATCAAAGAACATTTAATCTTCCCAGAAATTTCTGTTGATAAAATCGATGCCATTCGTGGTATGGATATTGTTATCGCAACAACAGCGAAAACAGATGATGAAGCACGTGCATTGCTGACTAAAATCGGCTTGCCATTGGTTTTGAAATAATTAAAAAAGGTTGAAAAAAGATGGCTAAATTAGCGTTAATCAATAAACAAAAAAGACGTGAAAAGCTGGTTGCGCAGTATGCAAAAAAGCGTGAGACAATCAAAGCAAAAATGTCTGTAAATGCGACACCAGAAGAAAGAATTGATGCAATGAAAAAGTTGGCAAAATTGCCACGTAATGCAAACCCAACACGTTTGCGTAATCGTTGCAGTGTAACAGGTCGTTCACGTGGATTTTCTCGTTTGTTCGGTCTGTGTCGTCAACAGGTTCGTACAATGGCAAGCGAAGGTAAATTGCCAGGTGTACGTAAATCTAGTTGGTAAAGTAAAACAAACGCAACTGTGGACAATGCAGTTGTAGAAAAACAGTGCAGGGGTCAAAATCCCTGCGCATGTTACAAGGAGTAAAAAAGATGTCACTATCACACCCAATCGGCGATATGGTTACCCGCATCCGTAACGGTCAAAATGCTGGTAAAGAAACAATCGTCGTTCCAAACAGCAAATTGCGTCAAGCAGTTTTGTCTGTATTAAAAGAAGAAGGTTTTATCACTGATTTCCGTATTGATCAAATTGATGAACATCGTTCAAATTTGGTTATCGAATTGAAATATGTTGGCGGAAATGGTGCAATTCAAGAAATTTCAGTTGTATCTAAGCCAGGTCGCCGTGTTTATTCCGGCAGTGCAAAAATGCCAAAAGTATTAAATGGCTTGGGTATTGCAATCGTATCTACACCAAATGGCGTTATGACTGATCACAAGGCACGCTTGATGAATGTCGGTGGCGAAGTATTGTGCAAGGTTATATAATAAAGTGAGGATGAAGTTATGTCTCGTGCAGGAAAATATCCAGTTAAACTGAGTGATGGCGTTACAGTCGCAATTGTTGACAACGCTTTGGTCGTAAAAGGCCCAAAAGGTGAATTGAAATTGCCTTTGGATACAAAAAATGCTGGCTTGGTAGATATTGTTATCGAAGAAGGTCAGGTCGTTATTAATCCAAAAGATGCAGAAGAAAAATCTTCAAGAACAATGTGGGGCACAATGGCTCGCAATGTTCGTAATGCAGTAGAAGGCGTTTCAAAAGGTTTTGAAAAAGCTATGTATATGAAAGGTGTTGGTTATAAAGCATCTGTTAAGGGTAACCAGTTGGTTTTAGTTGCAGGTTATTCACACGATGTTGTTATGGACATCCCAGCAGGTTTGACTGTTGTTATGGGTGACGCACCAACAGAATTTACTATTAAAGGTATGGATAAATGCTTGGTTGGCCAATTTGCTGATAAAGTTCACAAGGTTCGCAAGGCTGATCCATATAAAGGTAAAGGTATCTTCTATAAGGGCGAAAGAATTCGTCGTAAAGAAGGTAAGAAGAAATAATAATTAACTTTGATTCCCGCTGTTACGGGAATCGGAAAAAAGGGAAAATAAAATGTTGAAACATTTGTCTACAGAAGAAAGACGCACATTGGCAAACCGTGGTGCGTTGAAAAGAAAAAATCCTGGCAAGATTCGTTTGTCAGTTTTCCGTTCTGGACGCCATATCGAAGTTCAGGCGATTGATGACACCAAAGGTCATACAATTTGTGCTGCATCATCAAAAGAAAAAGGTTTTGCAGGACATGGTTGGAATGTTGCAGGTGCCGAACTGGTTGGTAAAGCATTTGCTGAACGTATTGTTGCGGCAAAAATTGCTGACAATTGTTATTTTGATCGTGGCGGTTATCGCTATCACGGTCGTGTAAAGGCACTGTGCGAAGCAATCCGCGCTGGTGGCGTTAGAATATAATTTGAATAAGACGGAGTATTATAATGGCACGTTTTGATGATAAAAAATTGCAGACGGATAACTTGGTAGATAAATTGGTTTCTATCAACCGTGTATCTAAGACTGTAAAGGGCGGTCGCAACATGTCTTTCTCGGCATTGGTTGTGGTCGGTGACAAGGCTGGTCGTGTTGGCTTTGGCAAAGGTAAAGCATTGGAAGTACAATCTGCTGTACAGAAAGCAACCAAGGCTGCAAAGGCAAAAATGATTCGTGTTCCTTTGAAAGAAGGTCGCACATTGCACCATGATAGTGCTGCAAAGTACGGTGCAAGTAAACTGGTTGTTCGCAGTGCTGTTCCAGGTACTGGGGTTATTGCTGGTGGTGCGTTGCGTGCAGTGTTTGAATGCTTGGGTGTTCAGGACGTTGTTGTAAAATCACAAGGTTCAAATAATCCAAACAACATGATTCGTGCTGCGTTCTTGGCGTTCAATAAAATGAACTCTCCAAAGACAGTGGCTGCACGTCGTGGTAAAACAGTTGCAGAAATCATCGCAGGTCGTGATGGTAAAAAATTAGAAACTGCAACAACAGAAGAAAACTAAATCTGGGTACAGATAAGAATATAAACGGAGTTTGAATTATGGCAAAAATAATTGTAAAACAAGTTAAAAGTGTTATCGGTCGCCCAGAAGCACAAGTCAAAATTGTAAAAGCATTGGGCTTGGGCCGTGTTGGTAAAACCAAAGAAATCACAGATTCTGAATCTGCTCGTGGCATGATTGCCAAGGTTTCTCATTTGGTAGAAGTTGTAAAATAATAATTAAACCGAGTATGAAAACAGTACTTGTTTTTATGCGACAAAGAACTACATAGGTAGTTATAGGACAAAAGGAAAAAGAAATGAA
Source organism: Alphaproteobacteria bacterium (assembly GCA_017425725.1). GTDB lineage: Bacteria > Pseudomonadota > Alphaproteobacteria > Rs-D84 > Rs-D84 > Enterousia. Next base: position 3,361 of record JAFOXU010000061.1, read on the forward strand.
ATTAAATGCATTGATGGATAATTTTGGTGCACGTCAAAACGCAACACGTGTTGGTCGTGGTATTGGATCTGGTTCTGGTAAGACAGCTGGTCGTGGTCACAAAGGTCAAAAGGCACGTAGTGGTTCACGTAAACAAGCGACATTCCAAGGTGGTCAGATGCCAATCTTGCGTCGTTTCCCAAAATTTGGTTTCAATAACCCATTTGCAAAAGAATATGTCACAATCAATTTGGGTGATATCGAAAAATTCATCGCAAGTGGTAAAATTGATGCATCTGCACCAATTACAATTGATACATTGATGGCTGCAAAAATCATCAATCGTAAAATGGATGGTTTGAAAGTTTTGGCCAATGGAGAAATTAAGTCTGCTGTTAATATTATTGCAGAAAAATGGTCAAAATCAGCCGAAGCAGCAATTGTAAAAGCTGGTGGTTCTATTAAAAACAACTAAGTAAATTAATTTTGGGCATGTGGTAAACCATGTGCCCAAGCAACGGTTAAAATATCATTCAAATGAAATTCTTGAAACGCTTTTTCGGTAACTTAAGTGATTTACAGAAACGTATTCTGTTCACATTGGGGGCACTGATTGTTTATCGTATTGGGTCGTTTATTCCATTACCAGGTGTAAATGCATCTGCTGTATTGCATTTGTTCCAAGGTGATAATGGTATGATGGGGATGTTTGATATGTTTAGTGGTGGTTCGCTGTCACGTATGTCTGTTTTGGCATTGAACATTTTCCCATATATTTCGGCATCCATCGTTTTGCAATTGTTAAGTGCGACAAGTAAATCATTGGGCGAATTGCGTAAAGAAGGCGAATCTGGTCGTATGAAAATTAACCAATATACACGCTATTTGGCGGTATTGTTGGCTGTTGTTCAAGGTTGGGCAGTTGTTCGTGGTTTGGAAATGATGGCGCCTGTTAACGGTACGGCTGCTGTCGTAAATCCAGGATTTGCATTTGAAATGTCTGCGATTATTGCATTGGTTGGTGGTACTGTGTTTGTTATGTGGTTGGCAGAACAAATTACTGCACGTGGTATCGGGCAGGGTGCATCACTGTTAATCTTTGCAGGTATTATTGCAGAAGTTCCGGGTGGTATCGCACAGGTTATTTCATTGGGATCTGTTGGTCAAATTTCACCTGCGATGATTGGTTTGATTGTTGCGTTCGTGATTGGAATTATCGCATTGATTGCATTTTTTGAACAGGCACAACGTCGTATTCAAATTTTGTATCCACGTCAGGCACTGGCAAATGGTGTTATGAATACAAACGCATCTTATTTGCCAATCAAGATTAATATGTCTGGTGTTATGGGGCCTGTGTTTGCATCTTCTATTATGATGTTACCAGCATTTATACAGCGTTTTGTTCAAAGTGAAAATTTAACAGTTCAAACAATCTTGGGTTTCTTTACATATGGAACATGGTCTTATATCATCATGTTTACAGTATTGATTGCGTTCTTTGCTTATTTCCAGACTGCTGTTATCTTTAATTCAGAAGAAACAAGTAACGGTCTGAAAAATGCAGGTGGCTATGTCCCAGGCGTTCGTCCAGGTGAACAGACAATCAAATATTTGGATAATGTTGTGTCACGTACAACGGCGATTGGTGTGGCATATTTGATAGTTGTTTGTGTATTGCCAATTATCTTGAATACGCATGTTGGTATGCCGTTGATGATTGGCGGAACAAGTGTATTGATTGTTGCAGGCGTGGTATTGGATACTGTAAATCAGGTTCAATCTTACTTGGTTGCAAAACAGTACAGTGGTGTTGTTAAAAAGGCACAAAAGAAAGGTCGTTTCCGTGGTTAATGCGCCGTGGAAGCAAAACAAGATTTGACTTTTGTCGGATTTTATATAAAATTATTCGGCAAAACAAAATAGCCCATGGATGAAAACTGTGGGTATCGGGTATCGAAATATCAGGTGGACTTGATGTTTCGCAGTTAAATAAAAAGGAAAAAGAAAAATGGCACGTATAGCAGGTGTTAACATTCCGACAGAAAAACGCATTGAAATTGCGTTGCAATACATTCACGGTATCGGTCCAGCCAAGGCTGCACAGATTTGTGAAGCGTTGAAATTAAAAGACGGTTTGCGCGCAAAAGATTTGACAGACGCGGATGTTATCAAAATTTCTAATTATATCGAAGAAAACTTTAAAGTAGAAGGTGATGTTCGTCGTGAAGTTGCGATGAATATTAAGCGTTTACAAGATTTAAAAGCATACCGTGGTATTCGCCATCGTAACCGTTTGCCGGTTCGTGGTCAGCGTACTCAGACAAATGCACGTACACGTAAAGGTAAACGTGTAGTTGTTGCTGGTTCTGCAACCAAGGGTAAATAAATTTAATATAACGTCACATCTGCTTGTTGTTGGCTCGTTCATGTAATTTATGTACTGCCAACAACGGTGCATCTGTAATGTTCTATCAAATTTAATAATAAGGTAGAGATTAACACCATAGTTAATTGAAGACATCGAAACAAGGAAATAAAAAATGGCAGTTACAAAAGCTAAAAAGAAAGTTGTAAAAAAAGTATCGCATGGCATTGCACATGTTGTTGCGACAAATAACAATACACGTATTACAATTACAGACCAGTCAGGCGCTGTTTTGACATGGGCAACCGCTGGGGCAAATAATTTTAAAGGTGCGAAAAAGTCCACACCATATGCAGCAACAATCGTTGCAGATGCAGTTGGTAAAAAAGTCGCAGAAATGGGTATGAAAACTGTTGATGTTTTAATGCGTGGTATTGGTCAAGGTCGTGAATCTGCTGTACGTGGATTGGCAAACGCTGGTCTGATTGTGCAGTCCATTACTGATACAACACGCATCCCACACAATGGGTGCAGACCAAAGAAAGTACGTCGCGTCTAAATAAATTAAATATAATAATTTATCTAAAAGCAAAACGGGAATCTCATGTAGCGTTATGTACACTACGATTCCCGTTTTGCTTTTATCTAAACCATTATATTTAATTTCTTACCACTGCTAGTATGTAGTGTTATGTACAATTTACCATCGTTTTTATTCAAAAAAATAAATTTACCGTTTTGATGCAATCGCATTTTATGATATAATATTTCCTGAATATAGTCTAAGGGGAAATTTTAATAAAATATATAATGTTCTGACAGATTTGCATCGGTGTTGTGCGTGTGTGTCAACAATACTGTGGGCTGCGGAACATAAACGATGGTTATAATGGTGTTCTGGTGCGTCTGATATATGCGTTATTTTCGATAATAATATTACATCTGCCGATGGCTGCATCTGCGGACTATTTAGACGTACAAATTTCTGAATTGACCAGGCAAAAACAAGAAAAGATAAAAATCTTGGAAGAATGTCAGAAAAGTAACAAGGGATTTAAAATCGCTGGTTTGACCACATTGGGCGTCAGTACGATTGGTGTCGGTGTTAATATTGGCGAAGCGATAATGTTAAAGGGGCAAAAGTCGGATATTGCGGACAAGGAAAAACAATTAGATGAACTGGATTCAAAGATATCAAGCACCAAGATATTAATTGCAGAAAATAATACATGTGGCCCATCAGACTGTCAGGGTGATGGGGATACTGAAGCTGCCAAATTAAACGGTGCGGGTCCTGTATGTATAAGTAATGTTTGGGCGGTTAAGTCATGTAATTCTGGTTTTGGTGGCCGCCTAAAAAAATGTAAGCGCAAGGGTGTTGAAATAGAGTATTATGATGCGTGTACCAAGGATACTTCGTTCGATACCTGTGGTTCAGATATTTGTAATAATGAAGATAAGGAGACCGTAGAGAATAGATTGAATGGAAAGACTGCGGTATGTATACAGGGAAATTGGGCGGTTAAGTCATGTAATTCTGGTTTTGGTGGCACCCTAAAAAAATGTAAACGCAAGGGTGTTGAAATAGAGTATTATGATGCGTGTACCAAGGATGCTGCGTTCGATACCTGTGGTTCGGCAGAGTGTGATGAAAGCAAACAAGCTTCTAAGTTGGCCGAATTGAATGGTGCCGGTGCATTGTGTGTAGACAAAGAATGGACAGTACGGACATGTAATAAAGGTTATATTGGTGAAAAGAAACAATGTACACGTGAAGGTACATCGTATGATTTTTACTTTAAATGTGAGCCAGAGGCAAGTTTTCAATCATGTGGTTCTGCAAATTGTACGGGAGAAGAGGCTGCAGCAATGGAAACTTTGCACGGTAAACCTGCGATATGTATAAACGATAACTGGGCTGTACAGTCTTGTGATAATGGTTATAGCGGTATAGAACAACAGTGTAACCGTAACGGTGTATTAGTTAAGTATTATCATCAGTGCACCGAACAGTCTGGTCGCAACACATGTGGCAGCAGCAATTGCACCGGTGACGGTTCAGCAGAGGCAACCATATTGAACGGCCGTTTACCAATTTGTGTTGGTGACAGATGGCATGTCACAGTATGTAACGAAGGATATTCTGGTGAAATAACCTCATGTACACGTGATAGTGTTTCGCATTCGTATTATGCCAATGGCTGTGCCAAGGTTATTGTTCCAGAAGGTGTTTCAGTAAAGGATTTAGGTGGTGGCGAGTATGAAATTACCATTGAAAGGGGTGATAAAACGACAAAAAAAGGCGGTAATACAACAAACGAGGGCGATAAGTACTGCAAGCTGTGCAGCTCCCGGTCCCATCTGTACAGCTGCGATGGCAACGCTGCTGTTAATGGTATCAAGTGCATCACTTATAGATATCTCACCTGCGTCAAGCTGTGCAAGTCCATCTTCCATAGTCGCAAGTCCTGTATTAACCTGAACAAGTAGTTCATTAATCTGCTTAGAAGCAGCTACGAGATCCTCTTTTGACTCTATCTTAATTCCCAGCTCTCCAAGACTTCCAAAAAGCTGAGATAACATTTTGTTATTTACCTCTTCATATGCGTCATTTAAGCCAACTTCCACCTTAGAAGTCTCGTTCTCAAGACCGGAAATTATAGCCTGAATCTGTTCTTCTGTAATCCCATATCCCTTAAGCATTTCAACAAGCTGGGTATTATCTATATTGTTATTAGCTGAAAAATCCGGCTGAAGCTTTGAATCCAACTGGACAAACGAATTAATCATTGTAGAAATAAGAGTAAGGCTTGTCTGCTGTTCTTTAAGCTCTTGGTATTTTTTCTCTAAATCATCTTTTGTCTTTGCAAGCTCACCTTTTTTATTAATAAGGTCAGTCACTGTAGTCCCAGTCTGTGCAAGCTGTGCAGATGCACTATTCATCTGGGCCTGTCCCTGTTCTATCTGTGAAGCCCCACTATCAATCTCAGCCTGTGCTTCATCAAACTTTTTATTGATTGCCCCCTGAATTTTCTCATTTAGTGCA
>JAFOXU010000173.1 GCA_017425725.1 Alphaproteobacteria bacterium
GTCGTTGACAGTGATGAATGACCCAACAATTCCTGCAAACTGCGCAAATCTGCCCCACCGGCAAGCAATGCAGTTGCAAATGTGTGTCGCAGTGCATGCGGTGTTACATAATCAGGCAATTGCAAATAATGCCGCAAATTTTCAACAACTTTTTGTGCCATGCGTGGTGTCATTGGCAACCCACGTACACTGCGAAACAGTTCATCGTTTGGGCTGTTTCCAAATGGTCGCACATTGATATACTTGTCAATTGCAGACCATACAACAGGCAATACAGGAACCAATCTTTCCTTGTTCCCCTTACCCAAGATTCGCAAAACATCAGGATGAGAACGAACATCCATGTTGCGTAAAGATAACGCCTCGGATATACGTAGGCCACAGCCAAATAACAATACAACCAATGCCCAATCACGTGCAGCCAACCACGGTTCTGATGCATCAATATCACGAATTGCACCACGCATATGTTCCACATCAATTGGATCGATTGCCTTGGACAATTTACGTGGCACCTTGGGCGAAGAAATCAAACCAATTGCATCATTTGTCACCCCATGCACACGCGCCAAGTATTTATAAAAACCACGTAATGATGATAATGCACGTGCTGTTGATTTATGCGACAGACCACGTCTTTGACGATTTGCCAAATACGAACGAAAACATATTGTATCCGCACGTGACAAATCACGTGGAAACGGTGGAGCCCCAGAAAAATCTTCGTAAAATTTCAAGAAGTCACGAATGTCTGCATCATATGCCGTTGCGGTATGTGACGAATAATTCTTCGTCTTGGTTAAATATTCTATAAATTCAACAACAACTTCGTTCAACTATATATCCTATTTAATTTCAAATACCGCAGACACAGAAACAGATACATCTGTATCACGTGATACAATTGTGCCTGTAGCAGATGTATCTGCAACAGATGCAGCCATTACCATTTTAGTTCTTAACAATCCATTTGTTGGTGTAACAGAATCATTTGCGCTTGTATTATATGACACAGAAATTAATTCCCCTGCCCGTTTATTATCACCAGAAGCCAATGCATTTGCACGTGTTCGTGCATTTTCAACCGCCACGGACAAACACTGTTCCATGATTGGTTTTAAGACTTCGGGGCTGGTATACATACGCAGGTTTTCAGAATATACATTTTGTTTGTTTGCAAACTGAGATAAAATTTGTTCAATTTCATCAACACTGTTTGCCGAAACTTCGACTGCGATTGTTGTTTCAATCCCCAGTGTAACAGAACGCTGTTCGTCACGATTCCATTCTGTTTTTTCATACGAATTGAATTGTGTTGTTTGTAATTGAACAGGTAATGTTTTTAGATATTCTGTTATTTCTGCCATCTGACTGGTTGCATCACGCATTGATTGCGCAGCACTGTCTGCCAGTGCAGTAACACGCAATGTAATTGCTGTTTTATCACGTGGCGCAGTTGTCAGGCATTCACCACTGACCGCAATGGTGTGGGGAATTTCATTATTATCAGGCCATAACAATGCAACACCTGTCAGAATTACCAATAACGAGCATGCACCAACAAAAAATGAACGTTTCATATTCTCTCTCCTAATTTATTAAATTATCCCAACATTGCCTTTTTAACACGTGCCAACGTTTCCATTGCCACAGGTTTTGCACGTTCTGCGCCACGTTTTAAAATCTGTTCGATTTCGTCTGTGTTTGCCATCAATCGTTCATATTCCATGCGTGCATCAGACAAAACAGAATTTATTTTTTCAAACAAAATTGTCTTGGCTGTACCATACCCCATGCCACCTGCACGGAACATTTCAGCAAATTCTGCAACCTCGGTTTCCGATGCAAAATGTTTATACAACTGATAAATCGTAGATTCATCAGGATCCTTAGCCTCTTCTGGTGTTTTTGAATCTGTGATGATACGCATAATCTTCTTTTTTAATTCCTTTTCTGGTGCCATCAATGGAATTGTGTTATCGTAAGATTTGCTCATCTTTCTGCCGTCCAACCCTGGGATTAATCCTGTGTCACGACCAATCACAGGCGTTGGTAATTTAAACGTTTCGCCATAGATATGATTAAAATATCCGGCAATATCACGTGCAAATTCAACATGCTGTTTCTGGTCTGCACCAACCGGTACAATATCAGAATTATACAACAAGATATCTGCGGACATTAAAATAGGATATGTGTATAGCCCCATATTTATGCCTGCATCAACATCATCACCATTTGCAATATTTTTATCCATTGCCGCCTTGTATGAATGTGCACGGTTCATCAACCCCTTTGGAGTGACGTTGGTTAACAACGTATTCAGTTGATAAATTTCATCAATATCAGACTGACGAAATAAAATAGCGTTATCTAAATTCAACCCCAATGCCACCAACATTGCAGTTATTTCATATGTATGCTGCTTTATTTGTGTGGCATCATGAATCAAATTCAATGCGTGCAAATCTGCAATAAACATAAATGTTTTTTGCGTTTGCGACTGTTCAATCAATGGTTTTAATGCACCAACATAGTTTCCAACATGTGGTGTACCTGTGGGTTTAATACCTGTTAAAACGATTTTTTCTGTACTTGACATAATAATTACCTTTTCTTGTGTTTAATTTTAATGTTTTTATGCTAAAAATGAAAGCCCAAAATATAACAGGGCGACAAAATAATTCAGGCGGCAATGCGCCAACATGTGTTTACAGAAAAGATAAATTTATTTTTTAACATACCTTTATTATAGGCGCATTTCAAAAAAAATCAACACAAACATAAATTTATGGTATAATCTACCCGTACAAGGGGTATATTATGGCAAAAAGTATGTACGATATTATAAAAAAACAAAATGGCGAACATTTTGCCAAAGCAATTCGTAACTATGACAATGGTATTTTTGACATCCCAAATATTGATAAAATTGTAAAATATGCCGGCCGTGATGCAGAACCAATTATGAATTATCTGGTGGCATTGAAACAAATAAAAATCCAAGAAATGTCTGTACATATGGACCCAATCACACTATTAAGCAAGGCCGGATACAATGCATATGTTGCAGACACATTGGAAAAACAAAACGCAATCAAAAAATATTATGCACATGGCGAAGAATTATGTACATTTCGTGATAACGGCAGATTTAAAAATTACTATATCATAAACGCAGTTCGTAAAGACGTTGATAAAATAAAACGTAGCGCCCATCCATCACGTGATGACAAATATGGAACATCTGTTATATCAATTCAGATTTTGAAAACCGGTGGTTTTATCAGTATAAAAAACAGATATAATCATACTGTGCAAAACTGTGATAACACATTAGATTCAAACCCAGACAATATTATATTGGGGTTATCTGATGCAATTAAACATCATTTTAATGTTGATTTTTCTTCACAACACGTTCCGTTGCCGAACCACTACATTTCAATACACGGTCAGATTTGTAGATATAATTCAGAAATAGAAAATATATATTTTGGCGAAGACTTTTATGCCAGAGATGGTCAAATTTATGAAATTGATAAAAATTCTGAAATAATGATTGGAAATGGCATTTTGTTTGACATAAAACAAAAATGCTTCGTTGATTTGACAAGAATGAACAACACAGAAACAATGCGTTATCGTTTTGTTATGGCACTAAACAATGCAACGCAAGGCAAAAAGATAACCGTTCAAAAAAATCCATCTGGTGGCCGTGATATTTTGGCAGATGGGACACAATTGCTGACGGTTGAAAATGGCGAAATTGTAAACATAAATTTACCAGGCAAACAAGATGCTGTATATCTGGAAAATTGTTCGAATTTACGTGGTAAAATGGATTTTAGCCAGGTTTCAAAATTGGTGTTGAAAAATGCAAATCTGAGCGCAGTTGATAATCTTGTATTACCAAAGAATGCAAACTTTATCAATATTGAAGGCGCAATATTACCAAAATGCGATTTAGACCTTAGCAATGTTCACAACATTAATATGACAGGGGCAGATATTAGTCGTGTTATCAATTTCAAATTATCGGATGATATACCTTGCTTTACTGGAGTGATATTCCCACAATGTGAATTAGGTTTTAATGAAGAAGTAAATTTAACTTATGCAGATTTAAGTCGTGTTACAAAGCTTACTTTTTCCAAAAATGTAAGAAGAGCTGAGTTGGCAAATGCATTATTACCAAATATTGATTTAGATTTTAGTCATATTGATAATCTTAATCTGCGTGGCGTAGATTTGAGAAGAACACCAAATATAAAATTACCACGGGCAGGAGACAGACTGAATCTGGTACAGGCAAAGTTACCAGCAATTGATTTAGATTTACGAAATATAGGAACTGTTCACATCGAAGAGGCAGATTTCTCATTATTAACCGATTTAAAGTTACCAAAGTGCACAGAATTATGGATGGAAGATACAATTTTACCCGCAATTAATATAGATTTTAGTCAATCTAGTAAAATTTATCTGCCACGTGCTGATTTAAGTCGTGTAACAGGTTTGACATTACCAAAAAAAGCAGAGTTCATAAATTTATCGGACGCACAATTACCCCCAATTGATTTAGATTTTACGGGAATAAAATATGTTCATTTAGACGGATGTGATTTAAGTCATGTAACAGGTCTAAAAGGGGTTAAACCACAAGATATGTTAAGATGGGGTGCCGCCAGACTAAAACAAAAAATACAACAATTAGCTAAAAGGGAAACATATGTCCAAAATCCAAATGACATTAACGAGCGGTAGTGTCGTAATTGAAACATTACCAAATGTTGCGCCAAAACATGTTGCAAGAATTATTGAATTGGTAAAATCTGGTTTCTATGACGGATTAACATTTCATCGTGTGATTGATGGTTTTATGGCACAGACTGGTTGCCCATTGGGAAATGGCACCGGTGGCAGTGGTGTTAAAATTCCAGCAGAGTTTTCAAGCGAACATTTTTCACGTGGCACAGTTGGTATGGCACGTGCATTTGACGTCAATTCCGGGGATTCACAGTTCTTTATTTGCTTTGATGATTGCGGTTTCTTGGATGGGAAATATACAGTTTGGGGACGCGTTGTGTCGGGCATGGAACATGTTGATAAAATTAAACGAGGCGACGAATTTGATAATGGACACGTTGAAAATCCTGATAAAATTATAAAGATGGAAATCATGGAATAAAAATCCCCCAAACGGGGGATTTTTATTTTATTACCGCACCTTTTATCAGGGTCAAATCTTCTTTGATATCATCTATTTTAATTTGAATTTTGGCGATTCCTGTTTCCAATATGGTTGTTCTGTTTTCCAGTGATGTTATACGGGCATCAACACGTTCCAATTCCAGAACAGAAAAATCTTGTTTTGCTGCCCAATAAATCACACCTGCGATAAACGCAATTAAAAACCAACTGTCACGCAAGAATTCTAGCAATCCATTAATAGGTTTTGATTGTGCTTTCATGACTTGTCCCCCCTGCCCCTGGATACTAATGTTTCAATCTGATGCACTAATAAACGTTGTGCTTCTAATGAACGCAATTCTGAATCTGTGGCATTCGGCCCCAGCGCACGTTCAATCGTTATCTGGCGCAAGTGTGCCAGTACACGTTGCCCTAATACACCTGAAAATGTTTTGGCATATGCCAATTCTATATCTGTCATAACACACCCCCAATAACACTTTCCATTGCTGTCATTTGTGCGATTGGCGCAATGTATTTTAATTCTGCATCGCTGTTTAATTTTATTTCTGGAATCAGTCCACGTGATGATAATATCTGCAGTCCCCTGTCACACAATGGACGTATAAATTCATGTAACAGTCGACCATATGTTGCGCCCAAAATTCGCATCATATCTGCGTTACGTGCCATTATTTCTGTGGCTGTCATTTCTTTTTCACTTAACAAGCCCAATCTGTCTGCCAGCAACGTATGGCGAATACGTTCACGCAGGTCTTTTAGTATAATCTGTGACACATCAAAGTTTGCCGCACTGGTCAACGGTGTCAGACCTGATGACCCCACAGCCTTTGGAATAATTGCCCCTGGGGTCAAGTCGATATTATTCAGGTTTATAACACCATCATCATCTGCCTGCCAGATACCAGACACAGCGATTGTTGCGTTCTTTAATACCAGTTCAACAACCTTGTTTGCTGTTTTTATATCTGGCAATGCACGCATAATTGGACTGCGCCCGTACAGTTCACCACTGACCACAGACCAACGAAAGATAATATATGGATTCGTTTCAAATGTGCCTGTTGGCACAATATTGTTTTCAATATCACCATCAACATCCAACCAGGCGGTAAA
>JAFOXU010000209.1 GCA_017425725.1 Alphaproteobacteria bacterium
CAAATATTTTCCATCAAACTGGCACGATGGCAACGGGTTGGCAGGATCACGATAAACCGGCGCAATTTTGGTGGTTGGTCTGTCACCAATAACAACACCACATGCGTGCTGTCCAAGATTACGCAACGAACCTTCCAATTCTTCGGCAACAGTCACCACTTTATTCAAATCTTGATCATTATTTAAAATATCCTGAATTTCCCCAGACATATCAACCGCATCTTTCAATGTCTTGGCATCTTGCGGAATCAATTTTGACAATCTATCAGATTTAGAATAGGGCATACCATATACACGTCCAATATCACGAATTGCACCACGTGCCTGCAAACTGCCAAATGTAATGATACGACAGACAGAATCATGACCATATTTGTCACAAACATACGCCAACACACGTTCGATTCCCGTTGGTTCAAAATCCACGTCAAAGTCAGGCATTGATATACGATCAGGGTTCAAAAATCTTTCAAACAGCAAACCATATTTTAACGGATCTACATTGGTAATACCCAACGCCCACGCAACGATAGATCCAGCCCCAGACCCACGACCAGGTCCAGTCAAAACATCATTATTTCTGCACCAATCGATATAATCTGCAACAATCAAGAAATAACCAGGGAATCCCATACCAATAATAACCCCCAGTTCAAATTCCGCCTGTTCATAATATGGCGCAGTATCTGTAATATTATGCTGTTCCAACCTGCGTTTCAAACCAGCCATCGTATTATCACGCAACATTTGACATTCTGTTTCCAAGTCATCACCAAATCGTGGCAGCAACGGCTTTTCATGAACATTAACCATAAAACCACAACGTTGTGCGATACGCACAGTATTTTCAATTGCCTCGGGCAGGTCAGAAAAAATCTCTGCCATTTGTTCATATGACTTAAAGTACTGTTCAGATGACTTTCTTGAACGTTCTGGGTCAATAACCTTGGTCTGACCCAAGACACAACTTAACGCATCTGCAGATTCATAGTCTGCATCAGATGCAAAACAAACATCATTTGTTGCGACAATTGGGATATTTAATTCTTGGGCAATTTTTAAGAAGCCGGGTTCTGTCTTGATTTCCGCATCCAGTCCATGACGTTGAATTTCGATATAAAATCTGTTACCAAAAATATTTACAAAATCTGACGCATATGTTTTCGCCTGTTCATCCTGACCATTTAATATCGCCATACCAATTGGTCCCGTATGCGCCCCAGACAAGCAAATCAGACCGTCACTGTGTGCGGTTAATTCCGCAACCGTAACATACGGACCCAAATGATGATTTTCTGTGCGCATATACATTACCTTGTTCAAATCACATAAGTTCAAATAACCAGTATGATTTTGCGCCAGTAATACAACCTTGGACAAAGATTCAGAACGCAGAATTTTTGGATCAGCATTATGATGATTCAAAGATATCTCAACCCCAATGATTGGTTGAACTTTATTTTTAGGCATAACATCTGAAAATTCTGCACATCCAGACATTAAATTAGTATCCGTCAACGCACACGCAGGTTGCCCCGATGCCAAACATAACGCAGGAATCTTTTTAATTGTCAGGGTGCTGGCCCCAACAGAAAACCTTGAATGCGTACGAAGATGAACAAATTGCCTTTCCATGTCTGGCACCATAGCAAAATGCAAAAGTTAAGGCAACCCAATATTTCCTAAAAAAGCAAAAAAATCGCCATAAGGCGACTTTTATTTTAATTTACTTTTATATCTGTTCCAATATTTTAAAAATATCGTTGTATCTGTTGTTGGATTGTTTGCAATAGACAACGTATCCCAATCAATTACAGAACAAATATTCATTTCATCATCAAACAAGAAATTTAACATATTCAAATCAAAATGCGCCAAAACTTGTTTTGGTTTACGACAAGGCTGTTCAGCCGTACGCTGTTGCAAACTGTCCATAAAGCGTTCTTTGTTTGGAATATCATCAACCTTGATACGTTGCAGTTGTCTGATTACACCATGCGCCTGTTTTAATATTTTATCATAGTTTTCTGCGACATATTTTTTATCAAAATCTGTTATTGATTTTCCGGCAACTCGTTCACAGACGTACATAGGGATTCTGGGATGAACAATAACATGAGGCACTGCAACTTTCATTCGTTGTTCGACATATTCTGATAAAAATTCAAAGTCTTTTAATTGTGACAATGTTACATTTCTAAACATCTTAACAAAA
>JAFOXU010000148.1 GCA_017425725.1 Alphaproteobacteria bacterium
ATGCAAAATGTTTTTGTAAACAAACATGATTTTTCATGGCCAACAAAATATGAACACCGCATAAACGATGGCGAAGAATTTGTTGTACCTGAAAATCTGTTCAATCGTATTGATGACGATATGGTTACAATGCTGACCGAAAAATACGTTCCAAAAAAACCAGACACAACACCAAAACCAATCGTTGCAGAAATTGTAACTGTTGAAAACCATCCAACACGTGATGATTTGCATGTATTAAGTGTTAATTGTGGTGCAGATAAAAACGTACAAATTGTATGTGGCGCACCAAATGTACACGTTGGTATGCGTGGCGTTTTGGCACCAGTTGGTTGTAAATTACCAGGTATGAAAAAACCAATGTCACAACGCACTGTGGCCGGTGTTGAATCATTCGGTATGATGTGCAGTACCGCAGAACTGTGGCAGGGTGGTGATGATAAAAACATCATTGAACTGAATACAGATTATAATATCGGCGATGAATATAAATAACATGTCAGACATCCGTCTTGTTTTATTGTCTTGTTGTGCGCCATGTTCGGCAGGTGCCATACAACAACTTTGCGAAGACAAAATTGATGGCGTGTCTGATTTTATCGTTCTGTTTTTTAATCCGAATATTTTTCCAGAGTCTGAATACACAAAACGCATGCAAGAACAGATTAAATATTGTGAAAAATTGGGTGTAAAGTATGCTGTTTTGGAATACAATCATGATGCATGGCGTGATGCAGTGCATGGTTATGAAACAGATCCTGAACGTGGTCACAGATGCAGTTTGTGTTTTGAATACAGATTTAAGCGTGCCGTACAATTCGCACGTGAAAATGGATACAATGCGATTGCAAGTGTACTGGGCGTGTCACGACATAAAAATCAAAATCAGGTTGATAATGCTGCACAAAACGTGTGTTCAGATATAAAATATTTACCAATAAAATGGGATGAAAATTTACGTGTAAAAATTAATCGAGAATCTGAATTTTATCGTCAGAATTATTGCGGTTGCGAATTTAGTATCAGAAAAGTTTAAAAAAAGCCGGTAAAAGCCGGCTTTTTTTATTTCTGTTTTTCTGTCTTTTTTGCGTACAGTTCTGGGAACAGAATTGCGCCTATGGTGTCACAAACCATTTCATCACGACATTTGCCAGATTTTATATTTTCTGCACACATCGTGTCTTTTGCACGTTGTGACATACCAGATGTCTTTTTGTTGCACTTCATACATCTGCCTATTTCTAAGGATAAACTTAATTCATTTGTATTAGACTTGCTGTTATATTTATTCCAATGTTGTACAGATGTGTTATATCTGGCAATAATAACCTTTGCACATGATTTTGGTGTTGTTTTATACATATCTAAAACATGAAGTAATTCAAGTGCCTGCTACTGGGTGAGTCCTTGGACCAATAGATTCTTGCCCATAAGAAATGAAAAATCTGCATCCATTGAAACAATTACATCTTTCTTGTTATTTATATCTAAACCTTTGTTATCTGCCATATTTACACCTCTTTTTTTCAATATCAACGTATCAAAATTGGCGTATATTGTCAATAGATACACAGCCACTTTAATAATTGCGATTGGGGAAAATAGCGACTATAATGTAAAAAAAAGGATAAATATGTCGTCTGTTTTTGTATTCCCTGGCCAAGGCGCACAAGTTGTTGGTATGGGTAAAGATTTATATGAAAATAATGCTGATGCACGTGCCGTATTTGACGAAGTTGATTCTGCACTTGGGGAAAAATTATCAGATATTATTTTCAATGGCCCAATGGAAGAATTAACGCTGACTGCAAATGTTCAGCCTGCAATTATGGCAACATCGATCGCAATGTTGCGTGCCAGTGGTATGTCATTACCTGAATTTGTTGCTGGTCATTCACTGGGTGAATATACTGCGTTATGTGCTGCAGGCGCATTAAGTGTTGGCGACACAGCAAAACTGTTACGTGTACGTGGCAATGCAATGCAGACTGCTGTGCCTGTTGGTCATGGATTGACTGCGGTTGTGTTGGGGATGGATATTGATGCACTGCGCAAAATTTGTGATGATGCAGGTTGTGATGTTGCAAACGATAACAGCGCAGGTCAGGTTGTTATTTCTGGTGCAAAAGATGCCGTAGAATCTGCCATGGCAATGGCCAAAGAGCAGGGTGCAAAACGTGCGATGCCGTTGGCGCTGTCTGTGCCTGTACATTGTCGTATTCAACAACCAGCCGCAGATGCAATGATGGCGGCCCTGGGAACAGTTGAATTTAAAACACCGACTGTGC
>JAFOXU010000094.1 GCA_017425725.1 Alphaproteobacteria bacterium
GCGGTACCCCAGTCTGCTGGAATATTGTTCAGTTTGCGATATGTGATTGCCTTTTTGCTCATCCAAGAGCCGAATACAGCCCCAATACCCATTTCTAATTGTTTCCAAGGGTCTTGTGGGAAAACTTTGCCAATTTTAACACCGATTTCTTTGAACTTTTCAACCAAGTCTTTCAAATCATCTGCGGTTAATTCTGTGTCCAGTTTATAACCTTTTTCTTCTTTCATGCGTTCCAGTGTATGTTCGAACAGGTCAATATCTGCGCCCATAACAACTTCACTAAACATCATGATGAAACGACGGTACGAGTCATATGCAAAACGTTCATTGCCAGAAATTTTTGCCAATGCTTTTACTGTGTCGTCATTTAAACCCAAATTCAAAACAGTGTCCATCATACCAGGCATTGATACACGTGCGCCTGAACGAACAGATACCAACAATGGATTTTCCAAGTCTGCAAATTTTTTGCCCATGATTGATTCAACATGTGCAATACCGCTGCGTACTTGATCCATTAAATCAGCTGGATATGTTTGATTGTTTGCATAGTAATACACACAAACGTCAGTTGTAACTGTAAAACCTGCAGGAACAGGCAGTCCAACCAAGTTCATTTCGGCCAAGTTTGCACCTTTGCCACCCAGCAGATTTTTCATATCTGCCTGACCTTCGGCCTGACCATTACCGAAAGTATATACCCATTTATTACTCATGGTTTCTCCTTGCGTTTAATTAAAAAATGCCCAACGATTGTGGGGCAGATATCGCATAAAAGCAAGAAAAAAATCCACAATTTTGTGGATTTTTTTAGTTTTTTACATGCTGCATGCACATGCGATTGAAAATAATTTTGAAATATCACTGTCGGAACGTGAATTTATAATCACAGGTACCTGTGCGCCAATAATTACACCACCAAAAATCCAGTCGCCAAATTGAACCATTGCTTTGATAGTATTATTACCTGCCTCGATATTATCGAACAGTAATATATCCGCATTGCCTTGGATTGGGTCGTCGTATTTTTTTACCTGTGCAGCATCGTTGGATACAGCAATATCAAATGAAATTGGGCCACTGATAACACAGTCTGAAATTTCGCCACGCATATTCATTTCATGTAATGCCTGGGCGTCCAGTGTCGCCTGCATTGCGGGGTTTAATGTTTCAACTGCACACAGTGGTGCAACACGTGGACATGATATGCCCATATGTTGTGCCAGCGATACAGCATTTTTTACAAGTTGAACTTTTTTTTCTAAATCAGGATACATAACCATTGCGATGTCGGTCAGAAATAGTGTTCGCTGTAATTTTGGTGAATATAAAACAGAAACATGTGACAAGATTCCATCACCACGAATGCCTGTTTCACGATTTAACACAGCACGCAAAATATCTGCGGTATGAATTAACCCCTTCATCAAAATGTCTGCACGACCATTTTTTATCAGTGATACAGCCATTGCGGCAGCGCTTAATTCATCGTCACAATGTATAATTTCAAAATCAGAAATATCAATATTGCTTTGTTCTGCAACAGATTTAATTTCTGATTTATTTCCGCATAATATTGCGTTTACAAAACCTATTTTATGTGCGTGTGATAATGATTTTAATGCGCTGGCATCGGTTGCGTTTGCAACAGACACAGTGCGTGTTTTGCTCGGACGCAAAGATAGTAATATTTTTTCGAAATCAGAATTCATTTTTTTCTCGTTTAAAAAGTTATGCGCAGCCCAGCGGATATAAACGGTGTTTCAGACGTTGTGCCACCAGAAATCCAGCCGTCAACATTTTCACTGTACTTATATCTGAATGACGCAACGACAGTATGGTCAATAAAATCATCAACATCATTTTGCCAAACACCCGTATCTGATAACATGTAGGTCAGTGATACACTGTATTTAAACACATCATAACTGACGCCTGTTCCAATAACGAATCCGTCAGAAATTTCGCCAATTGGATTTTTGTCATATATTGCACGTCCTGTTAGGCCAAACAGCCAACTGTTATATTGAATGTTCATTCCCAATGACATCTGTGCACGCCAATCAGCAGTAACCCCAGGGGTGTATATTTCATTGTCGAAATTATTTGGCCTGTTCATAAAAGACGTGCCAACAGAATATGCCCGTTTAATTTTGCCTGATGATTTACGTAATTTAAACCCTGTGTCGATTGCCCAGTTATAATCATCTGTTATTCCAGATGCAGAAATTCCATATTGTATGCCATTATTCGAACTGGATGCTAGATTTACACGTAAAGAATTGCTGCGCCCAGATGTTAAAACAGTGTCTGCAATTACAGGGCCTGCTGGGTGTATGCGTTCATTATACAGTGGTCTGTCGTTTATGCGTAAACCGCCAACGTCCGGCAGTCCCAATCCCAATTTGCGTGCGATTGAATCAGTAAAACCGATTTCAATGCGACCGATTGATTTTAGTTGCAAGAAACCAAACGCTTCACGTAAAAGTTCTCCTTTATCTAATGCTGCATAATCTAGTGCATACACCAGTCCCAGTTTTGTATCTTCGAACGAAGAATTTGTTATTTGACCACGTACACGCCAATCACCAATAAAAACAGGGATTTCAATATCGGGATCAATCATGCCACTGGTTGCATATCCTGTAACTTTCAAGGAATTATTTCCCAGCGTGTATTCCAATGCATCTGCACTGTACGATGCAATCAGTCCCAGCATCATAACAGTGGTAAATTTATAAACCCTTAACATACTATTTGTTACCTTCGCTTTCTTGTAAAATCGCATCACGCAGTTTGTTGTATGCACGTTCTTCTATCTGGCGAACACGTTCACGTGATATGCCATATTTTTGTGACAATGATTCAAGTGTGGCCACAGGCTGACGCAATTTGCGTGCAACAAGTATTTCACGGTCACGTTCAGACATTTTTGCCAAATGTTTTTTTAACAGTTCGTAACCACGTCGTCTGAATTCGATTTGTTCCAGTGTATCTTCAATTGTTTCACGACCATCTGTCATATTAGACAAAATATCTGTTCCACCATCTTCGGAATTGATTGGTGCATTCAGTGACAGGTCACGTGCGCTGACCCTGGTTGCCATACGTGCAACATCCTTTTCTGGAACCTCTAAATAATCGGCAATTTGTTTTGTTTGTTCTTCGGATAAATTGTTATCCATGATGCCTAATGCACGCTTTGCACGTGATAAATTAAAGAACACACGTTTTTGGTTTGCTGATGTTCCAATTTTTACAATAGACCAGTTGTTCAGAATTGTTTCATATATTTCGGCCTTAATCCAGAACATGGCGTATGTTGAGAAACGAAATCCTTTTTCTGGGTCGAATTTATGTAATGCTTGCATCAGTCCCATATTGCCACTGGCAATCAAATCGCCAACAGGTATGCCATAATTTTTATAGTCATATGCCACAGATACCACCAGTCGCAGATGACTGGCTACTAATTTTTCGGCAGCGATTTGGTCTTGGTTTTGCGACCATTGCGTTGCGTATTCGTATTCCTGCTCGGCGGTCAGTACGGGGATTTTTTGCACCATTTGTATGTATTGTGCCAATCCAGATTCGTCACTAACCCCACGTGCAGCCACAATGCTGCTGTTTTTTGAAACTGGTAAAGTGCTCTTGATTTCCTTCTTCATAACTTTTATAGTATAACATAAATTAATAATTATCAAGCCACAGGAGAATTTTATTATGGCAACAATGTTAGAAAGAAATAAGAAAGTAAAAACACCGAAAAAATCATACGCAGAACATGCGCAAGATGCCCTGTATCGTGAAGTCTGGGAAGAAGTTAATAACGAAAAAACAATAAAATTTATCAAAACATATTCTAAACATATTATGGTGGCTGTGTTTGTTGTCTTGATTGTTGCCACAGGTGTTCAGATTGGTGTACGAACACACCGTGCAAATCAGATTGCAACAGCGGTTGCATATGAAACAGCAATCAACAGCGTTGATGCAAATGCATTGGCCGCATTGGCAAAAGATACATCTGGCGCAATGGGCGATTTGGCACTGTTTCAGGCATATATGTTGGATAAAGACACAGAAAAAATTGAAATGTTGGCATCCGATGGTGATACCGCAGATTTTCGTGATTTGGCAAAATTACATGTCATTGGAATACGTGGAAATGATATGACTGCTGCCCAAGTTGAAAAATATTTATCTGATTTAAATACCAAGAAGTCACCATTTTATTATACTGCAGCATTGACAGTCGCTCAGAAATATTTGGCCGAAGGTGATGTCGTACACGCAAATAAATGGCTGGATAAAATAATAAATGACGCAGATGCACCATCTGTAATTTCTGGCACAGCACAAAGTCTGCGTTAACAAGGTGTAAGAATTATGCGAAAAACCACTGCACTTATTTGTTGTATGTTCGCAATGTGCGCATGTGATAAACATGATCCTGTTTTGCCAGGTGTTCGTAATGCTATATTCGACACTGTGTCGGTCAAGGTTTTGAATCAAGACATAAATAATGTGCCAGAATCAGCATTTGTTTTTGAAAATACTGGTTGTACATACACACAAGATTCTTCAAATGTTATATGGGATGGCGAACGCCGTGTGTTCAGTGGTTTTGCAACAAATAATTCTGTGGACAGTAATCAAAAACCGATGTGTGATGGAAAATATTTGTACGCAGGTCTAACCACTGGCGAAGTTGTAAAATTAAATCCAAAAACACGTCAAATTATGTGGATTGCAGATGTGTACAGCAACAGTAATTTAACAGGTGGTGCATCGATGGTTGATATTGTTGCGCCAATTGTTCCGTATAAAAACAATGTGTATGCTGGTGGACTGGGGAATGCTTTTTGTAAAATAAATGCCACTTCTGGTGTAAAACAGTGGTGTATTGATATCAGTGTTCCTGTTCCGTTTGTGATTGCGGGCGATTATGCGTTTGTTGTTGGGGCGGATAATTATTTATATGCTATATCTGTAAAAAATGGTGATGTATTTTGGCGCACTTTTGTTGCGGCACAGGCGGCTCCAATATATGAAAAAGGCGTAATTTCTGTTAGAAAACAGCAAATAAATGCAGAAAATGGAAAAAATATAAAATAAAACTGGACAAATCAAAAAATATATTATATTATTCATCCGCTGTAACAGCAATCGGGTGTTTAGCTCAGTTGATTAGAGCATCTCGTTTACACCGAGAGGGTCGGGGGTTTGAGTCCCTCAACACCCACCACGAATTCGTCCGCCAGATGGCGGATTTTTCTTGGAATAAAGCAGGAAAATATGTCAGAAGAAAAAAGAGACGATTTTAAAGATGCGTTTAATACAGCATTGTTATGTGGTTTTGTGTTTATTGTTGTTGGTCATTTGCACAGTTTTTTTGATGGTGGAAAAATAGAAAAATCAAACAAAACGACTGTAACAAAAGATATAATTAAAACAGATTCTGTGCAAACAGATTCTGTTTCAACACTTAGTTTTGTTCAGGAAAAAATGCGTCAGCAAAAAACAAAATAAAAAACACCCAGTCGGGTGTTTTTTTTGTTTTTGTATTTTTGAAAAATATATTTTAAAATGCTCTTGTTATAAAATTCAAAGGAGAAAAAATGAAAAAGTTAGTATCGTTATGTGCAGTTTTGACATTAGTGTCTGCGTGCACAACTGTAAATCCATATACTGGTCAAACACAAACTGCCAAGGCAACTTGGGGAACAGCAATTGGTGCTGCAACTGGCGCATTGATTGGTAGTACACAAAATGGGAAAAGTGCATTGATTGGCGGTTTGGCTGGTGCTGCTGTTGGTGGTGGTGTTGGATATTACTTGGATGTCCAGGCTGCAGAACTGCGTGCAGAATTGGTGTCTACTGGTGTTCAGGTTGTTGAATCAGACGACAGTATTCGATTGATTATGCCTGGCAATATTACATTTAAAACAGATTCTGCAGATATTAATTCTTCTTTCTATCCTGTATTAAATTCTGTGGCACGTGTTTGAATAAGTACAGCAATTCAACTGTTTTGGTTTCCGGTCATACAGATAATACTGGCACTGCAGAATATAACCTGAATCTATCTAAAATGCGTGCAGGTTCTGTTGCCGCATATCTGGAAGGGCAGGGTGTAAAATCATCACGATTTGAAGTGTTGGGGATGGGATATTCAAATCCAATTGCCAGCAACGATACAGTGTCGGGTCGTGAACAAAACAGACGTGTTGAAATAAAAATTATTCCAAACAAATAATAAAACCGCCAATTGGCGGTTTTATTTTTTTAATTTAGAAATTTCTTTCGTTATATTATCTCGTGCAATTTGTTCGTATTTATTGCGAAAATATTTAATGTTAAAAATATGTTCTCGGCTTAAAAATATATTCAGTATTTTGATTCGCTCTTGGCAAAATGCATCATCTGAAAATTGCGAGTATTCCAATCTGATTTGATTGGTGTATTGGTTGTATTCTGTATTGATTGCACCCAACGTATTTAAATCTAAATCTTGTATTAATTGTTGGTCAAAATCACTTTTTTTGCATTTTTCATAGTCGGTTGCTTTTATCAAATTTTCTATATAATCGGAATTATATTTTAAGGATATTTTTTGTAAAAAAAATTTCGCTTTTTTTATACTGTTTTTAATATCGTTTTTTGTTCCATGTA
>JAFOXU010000104.1 GCA_017425725.1 Alphaproteobacteria bacterium
GCAGAATTAAAGATTGAAACACTGAAAGTAAACGCATAATTTTTTAATCAAACGGATTTGTCGTGGCAGAAAAAAGCAAATTGACACCTGTTATGCAACAGTATGTCAATATGAAAGCAGAAAACCCAGATGCATTGTTGATGTTCAGACTGGGGGACTTTTATGAATCATTTTTCGAAGATGCAAAAACCATCAGTTCTGTGTTGGGTTTGGTGCTGACTGCACGTGGAACAGATGGTGATGGAAACAATATCCCAATGTGCGGCATCCCATGGCATGCAGCAGACAATTACTTTGGTCGTTTGGTACGCAGCGGTTACAAGGTCGCATTGGTCGAACAAATGGAAACACCTGCCCAGGCCAAGGAACGTGGTCATAAATACATTGATCGTCAGGTTGTGCGTGTTCTTACCCCAGGAACGTTGACGGACGATAATTTATTGGCGCCAAAAAAATCTAATTTTTTGATTGCTGTTGTGCCAATTGGCGGAAAAAAATACGATATTGCCGGATGCGATATTTCAACAGGTGAATTTTTTATCGGCACTTCTACAGATGTTTATGATGATTTAACCAGAATTAACCCAGCAGAAGTTATTTTCCCATTTGGCAATGCCGAAGAAAAAACAATATCTAAAATTCGTAGTGGTTTTAAATCTACACCTGTATATGAAAAATTATATCACCGCAGCGATATTGATGTTGTTGTATCACGTGTGTTTGGTTGTGCCGTTAATGCAGCAGATGTATCAAAAAATTCAGATAGTGCAATTTGTCTGTTGGCAGGATATTTATTCAATACACAACGTGGGGCGGCAATTACATTTCGTGCACCATATACATTTAAATCTGGCAAACAATTATTGATTGATTCTTCAACGTGGAAAAGTTTGGAAATTGATGCACCAATAAACGATGGTGGCGTTTGCCTGATTGATGTGCTAGACGAAACAAACACTGCCGCAGGCGCACGAAAATTGCGTGCATACTTGCGCAATTTATCTGGCGATATAAATGAAATTATGTTGCGCCAACAACACGTGTCACACTTTGCATTAAATCCTGATGTAAAATCATCTGTAGAGAATATATTAAATTCTGTACCTGATGTTGGACGTGCTTTATCAAGATTACTGTCTGGCCGTGGTTCACCTCGTGACATGCGCAATGTATCTGACTTCTTGCGAATTTTGCCTCGTGCGCGAATGATGGCAAACAGATTAGACGCTGGGTTTGCACCACTGTTTGAAAAAATAAATACACATGATGATTTGTCATTAAAACTGACACAGGCGTTGTCAGATGAATTACCAACATTCTTTCGTGATGGAAATGTGATTCGTGATGGATTTGATATTGCATTGGATAATATGCGCAGTCTGTCACATGGTGGGCGTGAAACAATCGCAGCGTTGCAGTCTGAATATGTCACACAGACTGGAATCAATACACTGAAAATAAAATACAATAATATACTGGGATACTTTATCGAAGTGCCATCAGCACGTGCAGATATATTGATGCAACCAGAATCAGGATTTATACATCGTCAAACAATGGCCGGTAATTTACGTTTTACAACCGCACGCCTTATCGATTTAGATAACGATGTGCGCAGTGCCGCAGAAAAAGCCGCAGGGATTGAGGCCGAGATTATAAACAAATTTATCGAATCCATACGCAATATTGCAGATGACCTGTTGACAACTGCTGATTTATTGGCAGATACAGATGTATGGTGCGCATTAACAACTGTTGCAAATAAATATTCATGGGTACGTCCAAACATGACAGACGATTGTTCGTTTGATATTGTTGGTGGTCGTCATCCTGTGATTGAATCTGTATTGCGTCGTGTCGGGGATAACTTTGTTAAAAACAATTGTAATTTAAACACAAATTCAATTGCATTATTAACAGGTCCAAATATGGCTGGTAAATCAACATACCTGCGCCAGAATGCAATCATCGTTGTGTTGGCGCATATGGGTTCATTTGTTCCTGCAGAACGTGCAACAATCGGTGTATGCGACCAATTGTTCAGTCGTGTTGGTGCATCAGATAACTTGGCCGCAGGACAATCAACATTCATGGTGGAAATGAGCGAGACTGCCAACATTTTAAACCGTGCAACAAATCGTTCTTTTATCATATTTGATGAAATCGGACGTGGAACCGCAACATATGACGGTATGGCAATCGCACAGTCTGTATTGGAATATTTAAATGAATTATGTCCACGCACACTGTTTGCTACACATTATCATGAACTGACAGGTTTGGTATTGAACGGATATTTGAACAATGTGTCATGCCTGACGATTGATGTTCGTGAACATAATAACGAAATTATATTTATGCATAAAATTGTGTCTGGTGTCGCAAATCGTTCATACGGTATTCAGGTGGCAAAAATGGCAGGCATGCCAGAATCTGTGGTCGCACGTGCAGAATCTGTTTTGGCAGCACTGGAAAGCAATGAAATGTCTGTGCCAGTGCAAAGCGCACAAAAATCTGCACCACGCAAAAAGAATACAGTTTGCGATAACACACCACCACAATTAAATCTGTTTGGGTAACAAAGGGATATTAAATGTCAGATATAAAATATATTTTTAAACCATGCAACGGAAAAGAGAACAAGGTTTATTTTACAGCCGATGGGTTACGTAACTGTATAGAACATTTCGATTTCTTTCGTAAATATAACACAGATGGCAAAGCATATGAAGTATCACGTGGTATTGAAAAGCGTTTTGCTTTATCCGCAGAGGTTATCTTGGATTTTGAACTGGGGTTAAAAATACCATGTATCTTTGGAGATACCCCTAATAACCCTTTCATTTTTTATATTGGCGAATCAGTTGAACAAATCCCAGATTCAGATAAAATAAAAGTCACAGTTCCACATTTTCCTGCAAAAATTTCCGAAGAACTGCACGAGACATATATAATTGATAAAAACAATTATGTGATTGATAACAAAACACTGAAACAGATACACCCAATACATGGACGTGAAGAAAATTCACGATTAGAACAATTTATCAAAACTGTAACATCCTCAAAAACTCGACTGGATAGGGTTAAATAAATGAAATCGGGTTGGATTATCTTGGACAAAGATTCAGGGCTGTTTTCAAGAACAGCCGGTGGTAAAATTGCACGAATGATTGGCACAAAAAAATTT
The DNA here is from genome assembly GCA_017425725.1 of Alphaproteobacteria bacterium. Classification (GTDB taxonomy): domain Bacteria; phylum Pseudomonadota; class Alphaproteobacteria; order Rs-D84; family Rs-D84; genus Enterousia. The sequence continues at coordinate 3,191 of JAFOXU010000104.1, forward strand.
GGGCATATCGGCACACTGGATCCAATGGCATCTGGGGTATTACCCATCGCAATTGGGGATGCAACCAAGATGATTCCATTTGTCGAAGAAATATCACCAAATGTAAAAGAATATTTGTTTTCACTGCAATTCGGATTTGAAACAGATACGCTGGATATCACAGGTCATGAAATTCAACGCAACGATATTGTACCAAGTAAATCTGATGTATTGGATACATTACCCAAATTGATTGGCAAAATCGCACA
>JAFOXU010000099.1 GCA_017425725.1 Alphaproteobacteria bacterium
AGTTGTTTTAATACATCATCCTCGATACGAATCAATCTTGATTCTTCGTGACTGGTACGGAATCCATCAAAAAAGTGCAAAAAAGGAACACGACTGCGAATTGTTGCAGCATGTGCAATGGCTGCCATATCATGTGCCTGCTGAACATTATGTGATGACAGCATCGCAAAACCCGTTCCACGCACAGACATAACGTCACTGTGATCACCAAAAATTGACAGTGCGTGTGTCGCCAGCGCACGTGCCGCCACATGCATTACAAACGGTGTCTGTTCGCCTGCAATTTTATACATATTTGGAATCATCAACAGCAGTCCCTGGGATGCAGTAAACGTTGTTGCCAGCGAACCCATTTGCAATGCACCATGCATTGCGCCTGCGGCACCTGCCTCGGACTGCATTTCAATTATTTGTGGTATTGCGCCCCAAATATTCTTTTTATGCTGGAAAGACCATTCATCCGCCAATTCCCCCATTGTACTGCTGGGTGTAATTGGATAAATCGCTGCAAAATCAACACATCTGTATGCAACATCCGCTGCTGCCCAGTTTCCATCAACAATTAATTTAGTCATATTTCTTCCTTATGATTTTTTATCAGACAAATAATACCCCCAAAAAGGCATCAAGGCAAGATTATTTCAAAGAAATTATTAGTACATTGTCTTGTAAGTATTGGCACGTGTCGCAGTTCCTGTTTGACCAAAGGCATTTACACACGCCTGTGCGCAAGACGCATTACATCCAGTTGCACCACCATCACCAAACCAGTTGACATAAACCCAATCTGACGGAAAAGGACTGTACACACGACACCAACAACGAATGTTTGCAGATAAATTGGAATTCGCTGTGGTATTCGCAATTGTTTTTGCCGTCACATTCAACGCAGATATAGCCAACGTTCCCTGACTGGAACAATAAGATATCCCCTTAATCGTTCTGTCACCTGCAACAACAGACCAATTTACAGAATTACTAGCAGGCGTATTTTTTGTTGGCACTGTTGCAGCATTTAAATTCTTTCTGCATATTTTCAAGGGCGCCGCATGATAATTAGTATTATTATATTTCACGTTTATTGCACCTGTTGCTGTACCCGTTAACAATGGCGTATGACAAACCTTGCCACCGACAGATACATGTAATGATGGCGTGGTAACACTTTGTGAATATAATGGCACAGAAAGCCCAGTATTTGTCTTTAAAGCAGAAACACCTGATTCGCATACATAATCTGGCATACATTGCGTTGGCGCACTCGCACAAGAATTGGGCAAACTGCCAATATCTGTGGTTCCAGACGGACAAGTCGTCGCCAAAGACAACTGTAAACTGCGATTATATGACATATAGCCAGTTGGACAACTGGCTGCAAATGCATCCACAGTGATTACTAATAAAAATCCACCCCACAATCGTTTCATTTATTGTATCAAATTTGACATTATCGCCCTTCTAAAAGACAAATCCCCACTGCCATTATATATAAATGCATTATTACACCCGACAGCACACTGCATTTTGCAATTATATGCATCAGGATACTTATACCTGTACACCCAACGAGATGGCACAGGCCCAATCATCATACACCAACAATGCATATTGCTGGTCTGGGTTGAACTGACAGAAATATTATCACGTACCGTCACGTCCGCAGTACCAGTATTACTAACACACGTGCCTATCAGATCAACATTTTGACCATTACACTTGACCGTTGTGTCTGCCACATTGTATTTTGCGCCAGTTACAGCCGTACAAACTGTTTCCGGATTCAATTTTACACACTGATTCAGCGCCGCAATTGCGGGCACAGCAACAAAACACATAAAAAATACTATAAACAATGACTTAAAACTCATAACTCTCCTTTCTTTGTTCCCATATATATGAAAACACCCCCATAAAATGGGTTTTCTATATAAAAAAGACTAGCAAAATCCACCAAACCATGTAAAGCAAAAACAGCGCAAA
>JAFOXU010000187.1 GCA_017425725.1 Alphaproteobacteria bacterium
CACACTAACCTTATACATTAACAATTCTCCTTTTTATGGTTACATTTAACCCAAAGATTGTAATATTAATATGTAACCTTCTGTTCGATTTTGTTATTGCAAAAATATATTGATACCACTTTCTCTTTTTTTTCAAAGGATTCATTTTCATAATTTCTGGTATATCAAATAACCTCTTAACCGATTTTACATATATTGTTGAATTATGTTTATTATCCACGATATCTTGCACAACATTCAACCACTTTTGGCTTACAGCATCAAAATTATACTTTCTGGCTTCTTTATAAGCATTTGCACTAAATCTTTTGCGCATATCCGGATCTTTTATAAGTTTTTCTATTTTGCGTGCGAATTCTCTAGAAGATTTAGGCACCAAAAAACCGTTGTATTTATCTATTATTAATTCATTCACACCGGAACAACCCTCAAGTCCTACACACGGCAATCCAGCACTTTGCATTTCTAGCAATCCTATAGGGAACCCCTCAAAATACGATGGGAAGACAGCAAAATCATATTTTTTTAATGTATCAGTTGCATTGTTCACAAACCCCTTAAAAAAAACATTATTCTCTAACTTCAGTTTTTTGATAATTCTTTGTAATTTTTGTTTATATTCAACAGGTTCAATATCCCCATACAAATCCAGTTGCCAATCTGGATATTTATTAATTACTAGACTGAACGCTGTCAACAAAAAGTCTATACCTTTATATGGATCAATTCTTGAAAAGAACACTATTTTTTTATGTTCAACCTCATTAGTTCTGTCCCCCCCATATTGTGATACAGCATTCGGAATTGTAATTACGCTTGCATCTTGGATAAACTTAGGCAACAAACTATGGTATGAATCAAATAAAATAACAGATGTAGTATTTTCATACAAACGTTTCAGTTTATATTCCATATAAGCATCTGCAGCAAAATACCAATCTGGCCTTGAATGAAACATTAAAATTCTCGGTATATTTTTTAATTTTTCATCAAGTGCAGCCTGTGCATACAAATGCGGAAAGAAAAATATTATCAAATCTGGTTTATACTTTTCTACGAACTTATTAGAGGATGCACAAAAAGACATTTTGTCTTTTTTGTCATATAAGTTAATCAATTCTACTTCATCATTTAATAAATCAAGAGTCCCCTCTGTACTTGCGCTAGAATAATATATACACTTTACATCGTAACCATTATCAGACAACAAATTAGACAACACCGCCGTACACGTTATTGAACCACCGGTATTACGACATAAATTTTCTTGCGCAAAAATCACAACTTTTTTCTTATTTTTTGTTACCATTCAGAGCCTCTCTTCTTACCAATAATAACTTATTGTTTATATTCTTCTACATAATCACCCTATTACTTGGGGCAAGCATACAAAATATAAACCAAAACGTCAATGTAAAAACAGGGTAAGTATAGAAAGTTAGGAATAAATTCGTAATAAAAACTGGAATAAACAAATCTGTTCGAAATACCAACAAAAAAACAGCGCCAAAGCCTGTTTCCCGTTTTTTTATCGTTGCAATAAATTTGTACAGCATATATAATCAACATAACGTATTACGAAAATGGAAGGTATATATGAAACCGTACTTTGCAATTAGTTTTTTGATTGCATTTATGCAAATTTACGCATTGGGCGCAGAAGAAATAAACCCAACAGCTGGGGATTCAGAAGGCGATCAAAATCCCACAGAAACAGTTATTACAACGTGTACTGTTTCTGCAACCCAAAAATACAATGACAAGACTTGTGATGAATTTTCTGGCACAAAAGAAGTATCTGTTGGGACACACGTGTTATGCACAGAAAATTACTGGCTGCGTTGTGAAAAAAATGGCAGTGGCACACAGATTGTAGTGGCTACTGTGAAGGGGACTGACGGATTTACCCCATGCGATGCAGGTTCTATATTCCATGGCGATAAATGTTTATCCTGTAAAGATTTAACTGGCGAGGAAAATGCAACATCAGAAGCTGGCAAGGCAACAACTATGTCCGACTGCACAATAAAGTATGTTCAAGGCGCTACATACCAAGATGAAAAAGGAACTTTTGAATATCTCAGCGAATGCGCAATCGGATGTACAGAAGAAACAGAATACTATTGCACCAGTGTTTAATTTTTAGGATTTGTATATGTTCAAAAGAAGTTTCAAATATCATAAGACATTATGTCCAAAAATTTGGGATAATGATTCTGAAATAAATATTTTGGTTTCACAATCGTTACAAATGATGTCGTTTGAGTACATCAGATATTTGGGAACTGTATTAGGCTTGCCAATCGCTGGCAGTGATATTGTTGACATTTTTATTCACGGTTCAATAACTAATTATTATTGGGACAAACACAGCGACATCGATTTATGCATCGTTGCAGATTTAACAAAATTGCGTGAAAAATTACCGGATTTAGAACACTTTTTATTCTTTAACGCAATGCAACGTTCATGGAAAACGACATTCAGACCGTCTATATTTGGACGTAATGTAGACATATATATTATCGACCCGTCCGAGGTTGATACAAAAATAACAAATACAGTTGACACATTTTATTCGCTGTTTACAAACCGGTGGATTGTTGCACCAAAACGTGTACCAGATAGTGAATTAAAAGAATTAAAAAAAATGACGTATCGACGTTATCGTGTAATCATGCGTCAATGTAAATATATTCTGAAAAACAATATGTCACATGAATTTATCGATACATATTTGGCCACATTAAAACGTCACCGCAGGAACAGTCTGCGTAACGCAAACAATTGCGCAATGACATC
>JAFOXU010000077.1 GCA_017425725.1 Alphaproteobacteria bacterium
ATTGCAGATTCGGCACTGGTTAACAGGACTTTGCCGATGTGTTGCCCTTGGTACTGTGGTAAAACGTACAGGTGCATTATTTTTGCAAGTTTTACTTCATAGGTGCCACTGATAAAACCAATCATTTTATCGTTGTCGTATGCGCCAAATGCAAAGTTCTGAATTGGTCTTGACCAGTTTTCTTTGAATTCTGCCAGTGTGTCATTTAAATCTTTTTGTGATGTTTCGATGTTGTAATTATGTTTTCTGGTTTCTGTGCGGATGCGCATGAAATCATCCCAGATACCTGGGGCAGATTGATTGAATATTGGAAAAATCTTTATATCTGTCATACTGTACATTATAGTACAAAACGATATGTTGTCAATGATTGAATTGAAGTTTTATTTTTGAAAGGCGACCATGTGTTGCGTTTGGAACTGTTATCAGGTTTTTGTTTTTTGCCCATTTTTGTGATAATTCATTTGGAACAACGTTATCGTGTTCTGCGATATAGTGTGTTTGTGGTAATTGGGGCAGGGGGTTTAATTCCGCTGACTTGGTTAGTGGTTTATCGCTAAAATATGATGTCCAGTCTGTGTGATTTAATACACCTGCGATTGTAATCCATTGTATTATGTTTATGTCAGGATTTTGATTGATTATCAAACCGGACAATAGTGCACCGCCAGAATATCCAATTAAAATAACAGGCTTGTTGTGGGCAATTGTTTTTACCGCCTGTGTCATATTGTCGATGATTTTTTGGGAAAAACGTCCGTCTGTCCAGTCTGATTGTGTGCAACTGTCGGACATATTATATTGGCACGGGCGGGCAATATATGCCACGTTGGGATGTGTGTCTGATGCAGATAAATTGCGCAAAAACGTATTATGTGGTGTTGGGTCGTGGGTCGGGATGCCACGTGCATCAAATGCATGGCCGTCACCTTCGATATAAATATGTATTGGTTGTGCGTCAGATGTTATTTTTTGATATGTAAAAATTTCAAAGTCGCTGGTTTGGATGTTTTGTTGGACAAAGTCAACAGGCGCAATCCACGTTGCCATACACCCCCACAATAATAAAGATAAACCCAATATTCGCCACATTTCTGATATATAGGTTAGATATATTTTATAAAAAAATCAAAATAATAATATTTTTTTGACAATTATCTTGACAAATTGATTATTTGGGTTATGCTGGTAGCAGGCAAATTTAACACAAAGGGGTATATAGTATGCCAACTAAACAAAAAATTAAGGCTGCGGCACGTCGTGTAAGAACTACTCGCAAGGCAGCATTGGTAAAAAAAGCAAAAAAACAAAATAAGATTTGTAAACGTGTTTGGGGTGCTATTTGTTGGCCGTTTAATAAAATTGGAAAGTTATTGCGTGCATTTTGGAATTGGGTATGTGAAATCAATATTATTGGTTTGGTTAATATTACATTATTAATTTCTATTATTGTATTATTTTCGATGTTGATTTTGGATGTTACAAAATGTAACAAGGCGCCTGTGGTTATTGTTGCAGAACCTGTACCTGTGACAAAGCCAGTACGTAATGTCGTTGCACGACCAATGCCGGTGTTGCCAGCGACAACAAAGAAAAAAATTCAACCTGTTAATGTTGTGCCTGTAAAAAAGGCAGAAGTTGAAATTGCAAAAAAACAAATTGCGAAACAAGATAATAAATTTATGGGTGATATCGTTATTGATGGACGTGGCGCAGGTAAATTGTTGCAAAACCAAGCACAAGTTAATGGAAATTTATATTTGCAAAATATGCATAAGTATACATTACCTTGTGATATAAAAATTAATGGTAATTTGTTTTTGCGTGATATGGGGTTGTTACAGTTTTGTGGTGATTTTGTTGTTACAGGAAATATTTATGTCAGCCCACGTTCGTCATTTGGACCAATTCCAAAGACCGCACGTATTGGTGGGTATGTTGTTTTATAAAATATAAAGATTTTATGTTTTCTCCCTAAAAAAATATCGTCAGTTGGTGGCGATATTTTTTTTGTTGGAATATTTTGCGTTATCTGTGTATACTGTATACGTAGAGATAAAAAAGGAAGGAAAAATGTTTGATAAAATTTTAACAGTTTTGTCCAAAAATTTGGGATATTCAGTCGTTTTGGCTGTGTCTTTGTTGTTGTTTGCGTTGTTTTCTGATGGCTTGGTTCCAGGGTTGATTACTGCTGTGTCTGCGTTGTTGGTTTATACATGTACTGCGGCATTGTACAAAGAATACAAGGCCATGTCGGTTAAAAAGCCTGTTGCGATTAAGAAAACGGCACCTGCAAAAAAGAAGGCAAAAAAATAATTTATCTCCCACCGTTTGGTGGGTTTTTATTTGGATTATATTTTTATTTTATCGGGGGGCTTTTTGTGGTATAATATGCAACATGAGAAAAAGAAATATTTGCATTTTACCGGTTTTGATGTCTTTGTGTGCGTTGCCTGCATTTGCAGGGTGGCAGTATGATGGGGTCTACTTAGGTGATGGTTGGTATCAGGATGATGGTTCCAGATTTGTGCTGTCTGTTCGTGGCGGTGCATCGTATGCAATGGGAACGATTGAAAATAATGCTGGGGCAATTGTAACAGAATATTATCTTAGTCCTGATAAAACAGAAATCGCAACCAAGGGATATTACGAGGACACATTGGGTTCCCCAGCAGGGTGGTTCTATGCTGGAAAGGTTGATGTTGCAGATATTCCACCAAGTGATGATTTTGACAGTTTTTCTTTGCCGGCGGTGCCAGTTTGGGGTGGACGATCCCGAATTCTCCCCAGTGGCGAATTGAAGTTGGTTGGGATCATATTGTAAAAAGTGATTATAACGTGTCGCCTATGTTTAGTGGTGATGTTGAATTGCAGGGTGGTGATCCACAAGTGGCTGGTATTGTTTTGCCAATGCAAAGTGCTTCTGTTAATTCTGATGTCACAACAGATGTTGTCAGTTTGATGGCGTTTTATGATTTTTATGATGGTTTATATAAACCGATGCGTACAGCAATTCCGTATATTGGTTTTGGTATCGGGTATGCAAACAGTAAAACAGTGCTTAATTTATCTGACCCGTATGGTGATATTGCGTATCAGTTGGATTTAACGCAATATGGCGAAATTGTTAATGTTAATGGTGCTGATATGATTCAATTCTATAAATCAGAACGCCATACATCTAATTTCGCAGCCTTGCTAGCAGGTGGTGTGTCATATGGAATTAACGAACGTATGTTCTTGGATTTTGGCGCACGTGTGATGTATGTGCCACGTATAAAGTGGGGGCTGACAAATGTTGATGATACACGTCATCGTGAATTTTTCAGTGCGAAAAATATGATTTATGCCAATGTTATGTTAGGAATCAGATTTGAATTTTAAAAAAAGCCGTCATTTGACGGCTTTTTTATTATTTAAAATATTTCATCTAAACTAAATTTGTATGCGCCACCAAAATAGAATTCTGTCGCAGCAGCGGTTGTTGTTGCATATTCATTGCCGTGTAATTTGTGTTCAATTTCCCCATAGTACTGATATTTAACACCTAAATTTATATCAACGCGGTCGTTTAATGCAAAGTTTACCCCCAGCATAATTTGATATGACAAATCAAATGTTGAATCAGAAAAATTGGCCCCAGGCATATCAATGTCGCCCCAAATGCTGGCGAATCCGATACCTAAACCTGTGTATGGTGCAATTGCATCAGAAAATTCTTGGAACAGATACATGTTGAACATATTTGACCATATGTCATAGTCAAAACTGTTGTTTTTTGCGCCAGTGTATGATGTTTCGAATTCGATTGCAACATGGTCACTTAATCTGTTGCCAATAATTCCACCAATGCCAAAATTATCACGGCGCAGCGTTGTGTCAGATGCGCCATGTACATCGTATTCAAATGCGATGTTTTCGTTTTTATGAATGCGGAATCCTGCGTATGTTTCGTGTCTGGCATCATATGCAAATGATGGTGTTGATAATGTCAGCAGTGTCAGTAAACATGTCAATTTTTTCATGATTTTTTTCCTTTCCTTGTATGTGTATGATTATAAATTGTACTAAAAAAGGCAAGGTATTTATGATAAAATGTCTGTGTGGGGTTTATATATGCAAAAAAGAAAACGTAAATCTGTAACAGAAGATGTTGTAAAACGTTCATGGAAATGGCGTCTGTTTGTATACCTGTTTAATGCAATGTTGTTGTGTGGTGTTGCGGTTGCAGGCTATGTTTCTGTTATATATTTGCGTATGCCATCATTGGATTCGATTTTGCATGAAACAAGATCTGCTGCTGTTGTATTCTTGGACAAAGACGGTAATGAAATTCGCAGTGCTAATCGCATAATGGGTACGCCTGTATCTGTGGAAACATTGCCCCCACATGTGTGGCAGGCAATTATTGCAATCGAAGATAAAAGATTCTTTAAACATGGTCCAATTGATTTGCGTGGAATAACACGTGCTGTGTTTTCTAATTTGGTATCTGGGCGTATTGCGGCAGGTGGTTCAACGATTACTCAACAGACGGCAAAAAATATTTTCTTGTCACGTGAAAAAAAGATTTCTAGAAAGGTTCAAGAAGTTATCTTGTCGTATTGGTTGGAAAATCGTTTTACAAAAAATCAGGTCTTAGATTTGTATATGAACCGTGTGTCGTTGGTTGGCGGTATGCGTGGAATTGATGCGACTGCACGTGTTATGTTTCAGGTGCCTGCAAATAAACTGTCAATCGGTCAGGCAGCACAAATCGCTGCAATGTTAAAGGCACCAACAACATACAGCCCATTACGTAATCCGCAGAAAAATATTGAACGGGCACGTGTTGTTTTAACAGAAATGGTGCGTCAGGGATATATTGATATAAATCAGGCACGAATTGCAGCACAAAGTTTGGGACCCGCATTGCCGACAGGTGATACAAATCAATACAGATATTGGACTGATTTTGTGATGGATGAATTACGGTCCAGAATTGGTGAATTTGAATCTGATATGTTTGTGTACACAACGCTGGATACGGATGTTCAGGATGATGTTGCCGCAATATTGACTAAAAAAACTGGTGAATATCAGGGGGCTGTGGTCGCAATGGAAACAGACGGTGCGTTACGTGCAATGAGTGGCGGTACCGATTACCAAACCAGTCAATTTAATCGTGCGACTGCACCACGTCAGCCCGGCAGCAGTTTTAAACCGGTTGTGTACTTGGTGGCGCTGGAAAATGGGTTAATGCCAGATTCATATGTAAATGATTCACCATTTGCAATTGGGGATTATAATCCAAAAAACTATAATGAAAAATATTATGGTGATATAACACTGTCAACGGCATTTGCAAAAAGTGTGAATTCTGTGCCATTAAAATTAACCAAAGAATACGGAATTGATTCTGTGTTGAATATGGCAGGGCGCCTGGGGGTTGGGACCAAATTGCGACGTGAATATTCGACCGTATTGGGTGCATCAGAAATGAGTTTGCTGGACCTGACAAACATTTATGCGGTAATTTGGAATAATGGATTTTCTGTTCGTCCATATTCGATAACCAAGGTAACAGACAGTGTTGGTAATATTATTTACGAGCGTAATCCGTCAGATCCAATTCAGGTTTTACAGCCAGAAACAGTTGGACA
>JAFOXU010000203.1 GCA_017425725.1 Alphaproteobacteria bacterium
ACTAAAATTGTCCAATATAAAAATTAAAAGGATTTATTATGAGAAAAAGTTTTTTATATGCATTATCCGCAATATTATTTCCGGCAATTGCAAATGCTGCGATGCCATTTGTTGGAACATATCAAACAATTGATGACGAAACGAACACACCAAAATCAATCGTTCAAATTTACGAATATCAAGACGGTGACGACACAGAAATCGCAGGTCGCATTATTGCACTGTATGGTACAGATGGGCAAATTTCAGAAACATTATCAAACCCAACACGTATTGCGGAAAATGTAACAGGAAAACCAAAAATGGTTGGTCTGGATATTTTATGGAATATGGAATGGGACCAAGACGATAATAAATACGAAGATGGGAAAATCATGGATCCAAAATCTGGCAAAATCTATTCCAGTGTAATGTGGCAAGATACACCGGCTGTATTAAATGTTCGTGGAAAAATCGGACCATTTGGCCGCACACAAAAGTGGAACACAATGGAAAAATCTGCGTTACCAACAGATTTACAAAATATTGATACCAGCACTTGGAAACCAGTAAAATAAAATCCCCCGTTTGGGGGATTTTTTTAAAATCCCATCGCTTCTTTGACAGGCATTGACGTGTTATTTTCTTTTTCTGTTAGATTACGATTTATTCCCAATATCTTTTTAGAATCTAATTTTTCCTGTATTTCTTCTGACGATAATGCACGGAACTTAGAACGTCTTTTATGTTTTGATTCCACAGGTGTATAATTAACAACAATATCACGTGTGCCCGTTTCAGAATTTAACATTTGCAACATTTTTAATGTGCCAGTATCAGGTACAATATTATCAATAATGGCACTGGCCACAACAGAACGTTTTACAGTTTTATCAATCAGACCTGACTTATATATCGCATTGATAATTTTTATAAAATCATCTGTGGTCAAAGACTTGCTTTCTTGGATAATATTTCCATCACTGTCTTTGATTTCTTTTTGATATTCTATGATATCTGACAATGCAGTTAATCCACGCTGAACACCATCTATGTACGCAGTATCTTGACGCAAGGTTTCAGCAAATTTATCCATTTTTTTAACAACATTCATCAAAACATCAGATATAGATTTTCCACTGCGAACAGAATTTGCCAACGAATACAGCAACGATCCCAACATCAACTTATCAAACCTGCTGGGTTCATAATCCATCTGCGCACCAGTATCAAAGATACCAATCATGAAATTTTTAAATGATGAATTATAAAAATTCTGCTGGCCTTGGTGTCGGTCTGTATCCCATTTTTGACCAGACAACAATATCGATAATTCCAATGTAACATATGCCAATGCAGCATCGTGCTTTTCTTCTTCGGACATTGAATTTGATATTAATGATTCGCCATCCGCCATTTCCATAATTTTATACGCATATTCGCCATTGTCAGATTCGCCATACGCATACCAACGTGCAACGTCTGGGCTGTATGTACCGTTTGGTGTTTCAACAGAAAAACCTTCGTATATTTTTATTGCCTGTTGATATTTTGCATAATCTTGTTTGATATCGATTTCTGATTGGGCAGATACCCTTGCCTGTTCGGCAATATTTCGTAACGGTTTGTACTTATTATCAGCAACAATTAAATCGTCAATTGTATTAACAATCAAGTCCATACCTGATGACGTTAAATCATTTGTATGCGGTCTTTTTAATGCAATAACTGCATCTTTGCCATTATACGTTACTTGAACAGAAACAAAGAAAGAACCAGCGCCCAGGATCTTGCCAACATATGATATTTTTTTACGTTCTGCCGGTGGCAGGGTATTATTTATCATATCAATCAATTCCATACGGGTTGGAACCTTGGCGTTATCACGCATTGTTGACAGTTCTTTGCGAATATCAGAATCCAGCATCGGCATATAAGATAACAATTGCCCAAACTTGATAAACGCAGCACCCTTGGCAGCAAAGAACATTTTCAACCCACGACCAATTGTTTCGCCACCAGTCATATTATTATTATCATCACGTTGTGATGCAGCCGTTACCGCAGCCAAAATTAAATCACGTTCATAATCTTCTAGGTTATTATACAGCGATGTCAGAACCAATTTTGCATCGGCATAATATTCAGAATCTTTTTCAAAGAACAAATCCACAGCCAAATCGATTCCCTTGTTATTATCATTGCCCTTGTATGCCTTTAATAACTTGGCCATTAAATATGAACGCACC
>JAFOXU010000029.1 GCA_017425725.1 Alphaproteobacteria bacterium
ATGATACGCCTGTTAAATTGGCCGGTCGTGTCACAGCACTGCGTTGGTTGGGCAAATTGATGTTTGGTCGTATTTATGACATCAATGGCGAAATTCAGTTTTCTATGTCACGTGAAGAACTGGGTGAAGAAAATTACAAGTTTATGAAGGCAAATGTTGACTTGGGCGACTTTATCGGCATTACAGGTGTTTTATATCACACAACTGCTGGTGAATTAACGGTCAAGGTCAGCGCATATGAAATCTTGTCCAAGGCACTGCGTCCATTACCAGAAAAATATCATGGTTTGACAGATATGGAAACACGTTATCGTCAGCGTTATTTGGATATTATCTCTAATCCAGAAGCCAGAAATGCGTTGTTGGGACGCTTTAAAATGACACAGTATTGGCGTGATTATATGAACAGAAATGGTTTCTTGGAAATCGAAACACCTATTTTACAGAATATTGCATCTGGTGCAGCGGCACGTCCATTTACAACACACCATAATGCATTGGATGCAGATTTTCAGTTGCGTATTTCCCCAGAATTATTCTTGAAACAAGCAATTGGCGCTGGGTTTGATCGGGTTTATGAAGTTGCCAAGGATTTCCGTAACGAAGGTATGGATGCGACACATTTGCAAGAATTTACAATGGTTGAATGGTATGCAGCATATTGGGATTTCAAGGATAATATGAAATTTACATGGGAATTGATTCAAGAATTATTGATGAAATGCCGTGGCACATTACAGATTGAATATCAGGGTACTGCACTGGATTTCAGTAAATATGAAACGATTGATTATACTGCCAAGATGAATGAATTCTTTGGTTGTAATATTTTGGATTTTGACGATGTTGATGTCTTGCGCCAGAAACTGGTTGACGAAGGTATGTTCCCGTTTGCAGAACTGGAAGATTTGAAATCAATTCCTGCATTGGTTGACTATGTTTATAAACGTAAAATCCGTGGCAGTATTGTAAATCCAACCTTCTTGTACAATTATCCATCATATATGGTGCCATTGGCACGTCGCAACGATGCAGACGAACGCAGAATTGATATGTATCAATTGCTGGTATGTGGTGCAGAAATTTGCAAAGGTTATTCAGAACTTGTAAACCCAATACAACAGTTGGCTGCATTCGAAGAACAAGCCAAAAATATTGCCAACGGCGATGACGAGGCGTTCAACCCAGATAATGACTTTGTTCGTTCTATGGAACACGGTTTCCCACCAATTTCTGGTGTTGGTATGGGTGTTGACAGATTGGCATGTATTATCTTTGATCAACCAACAGCACGTGATATCGTTCTGTTTCCAATGATGAAATAAAAGCAGGAAAAATATGTTGCACACAGTTTCTGATATAGACGTTAACATACAAACACTGGAACACGACAGAAAGAATCTGGCGGCAATTGATCGTGCGTTCGAATCAGGACGTATTGATGAAACGTCCGCACAGTATTTGCGTGGACTGTATTCTGACAGCATGACATGGTTACGTGAAGTGTTTTACGTCTTGGGCAAAACATTTGGTGCGCCCAAGGCGCCTGTTATGCGTTATGATTATGAATCTGACTGCGCCATTGATGAACCGATCAGAATTTCTGATATTAATCCATTGGTTCCGTATTTGGTGAATCATCGTTTGGATGCGGACCCAATGCGTAATCAGTTTTTTACCAGTTCTGCAGGACACAAGATTGACTTGTCAGTGTCATCAATCGTAACAGTTATTGTTGCAGCGCAGAAAAAGATAGATAGGGCGCTGGATAAAATTACAGGCAAATATTATTCAGACTATGTTAGTGATGTTGCAAAGGCCGCACATGATGTTTTGTCGTCGCATGACAGGGCGGCGTCTGCACGTGCAATCGCAGAAAAAATCCGTGAAAAGTTTTCTGAAAAATATATCAGTACTGGGTCAGAAACAGTTCTGTCTATTATTGGTGGTGGTCATGAAAAGATTGCGGTCGATTTAATTCGTGCCATTGACAAGGTGATGCCGCCGCATTTCAGATTACAGGACGTATGGCGTGTAAAATGCTTGTTTGATTTAATCCCACAGGCACGTTTGTTTATTGAACGTCTGTATGAAATAATGCCAGACAGAATATTGTCTGTTCGTGATAATTTCTATAATATGCAAAATCCACGTAATTACCGTGATGCCAAGGTTATAATCAATATCGGCAGGGATAATGAACATATTATTCCTATGGAAATTATCTGTCAGGTTCGAACATTCTTTGAATTTGAACGTCAAACACATGGCGCATACGAG
>JAFOXU010000137.1 GCA_017425725.1 Alphaproteobacteria bacterium
TAATTGGCTAGTCAAATAATATCTGTTAACCGTAAAAAGTACGCTGTCGGGCTGTTTTGGCAGCCTGTAAAGTCTGGTGTTTCTGGACGTGTTTATGCACGCAGTTTGTCACATGGTGTTGATAGAAAACTAAATCTGTTTACAGAATATAATATGATGGTTGGTTTGGGATCAACCAGACGTGGACAAAGTGTTGGTATGCGTGTCGCAGCGGCTGATGTTATGGATGCTTTTGCAGAATATACATCCTTTTTGGCGGTATTTGAAATTAATAAAAAGTTTTATTTGGTTGCTGCACGAAATGGCGTTTTGTTAGAAGATAAATTATTTGATTCCGAAGATGATGTTCGTGCAGAATATGTAAAGTTATCAGAAATTCCAGATTGGGGTGCATTCTTTGCACCTGGTGTATGGGGTATGCCACGTGCAATTGAATATGATTTGGTAGATGTTTTAAATGCACATAATGTTGTGCGTTTACATCCAATCAGTCATGTGCGTGCAGGTTTTATTTCTGCGGTGTTGTTGGGTGTATTCTTGTTTGGTTTGTTTGGAATTTTTCGTGGTTCTGTGGTTGAAATGCTTTCTCCACGTCCAAGTGTGGCAGAACTGGATCCAGAATTAGTGGCAGAATATAAACGACAAATCGAAGAAAAAAACAAAGAATTGGATGAACAATTTGAAATTCAAAAACAATTGCCACCAGAACCAATTGTTATGCCGTATGATTTCTTGCCACCTGTACAAGATAGAGCGCAACTGTGTTACCAAGCAATTGGATTTTTAATGCAACCAATTACCGGTTGGGTGCAAACGTTTGCAGAATGTAATGAAAAGTATGCAATTGTTGAATTTAAACGTGGTTTTGGAACATTGGATGAATTTTATAATATTGCAACAGAATTGATGCCGGGGGCATTTGTTCAAGAAATAAATGATGATACATTACGTGTTCAAGCAAAATTGCCAGAATTGAAAACTGTTTCGTCACAAGATGAACGTGATGCAGAAACAATTGTTCGTGATATTACATCTGTATTTCAGGCAACAGATAAAAATCTTGAAACACAGATTGTTGTAGATACACTGACGAACGGTGTTGATACTGTGAATTTGAATATTGTTGAACTTCAAACGGAATCAAAACTTGTCCCCCAGCAGTTTATGCAGGTGTTTGATGATTTTGGTGGTGTTTATTTAATTAATTGTACGTGGGATGCTGCGTTACGTTTATGGAACTATGAGGTGATAATCTATGCAAAATAAAAAATTGTTTTTATTAGGAATGTTCTTTTGTGGTGCTGTTATGATTAACAGTGCGTTTGCACAAGAAAACGCAATCGAAGAAATGGAACAGGTGTCTGCGGATGCAATTGCTGGTTATCAAGTCGAGGGGTCTTTGTTTCAACAAATTACAGATTTGGAACAAGAAAAAGTTTTAATGCAATTGGAAAAAGAACGTGCACAATTGGATTTAGAACTGGACAGATTGGCTGCAGAAAAAATTAAACTGCATATGGAAATCGATACTTTGTCTGGTCGTGCAGAACAGCAACAACAAGAAATTGAAACACAAAAAGCAAAACTGGAAGCAGAGGCTGTTCGTATTGAACGTGAAAAAGAAGCGTTGTTGGCAGAAAAATCAGCACCTGTGGCGGCTGTAAAATCTGTTGCAAAGGCGCCTGTTGCAGCAACTTCTGAAAATATATCAAAAAATTATAAATTGGTTAATGTTGTTGGGGCAGGGGCACAATTACAGGCAACAATTGCAGATTTAAATTCTGGACAGACAAAGCGTATAAGTGTTGGTAAAAAATTAGATGATTGGACAGTTAAATCAATATCGTTGGATGATGGTGTTGTTTTTGCTGGTCCAGATGGTGAAGTACAAAACTTGAACGTCAGCAATGGAAAATAAAAAATGACAGATTCAAAAGATATTTTGGATAATGTGAATAATGATGAAAAACTGTCAGTTCCGGCAGGATTGGAAAATTCAGAATCCAAGGATATTATTGATTTTTTGTTTGCAAATAATAATCGGTTGTTGACAGCAACAGGTGCTGTGTTTGAATTACCGCACGACACACAGGGATTAATTGCGTATTTTTCTGGGGGCGAAATTATTATTTCTCGTACACATCGTTATGATGGTCGTGTGTTGGCGTTTCTTGATTTATTAAAGGCGCGTGGGAAAAAAATAAATCAACCGTTCTATTCTGACTTGGCATTGATTTCAAATATATATAAATCATATGAAAATAGATTAGGTGGTGTTGTTCGGTCCAAGCAAGATTTTGATAATCAAATGCAGAAAGATTTTGTTGATATTATTGCCAAGGCTGCATCACAAAAGGTTTCTGATGTTCATATCGAAGTTGCAGATCAGACAACAATATATTTTCGTATCGATGGCAGTATGCAACCTGTTATGGAATATAATTCACAATGGGGTGAATCATT
Source organism: Alphaproteobacteria bacterium (assembly GCA_017425725.1). Classification (GTDB taxonomy): domain Bacteria; phylum Pseudomonadota; class Alphaproteobacteria; order Rs-D84; family Rs-D84; genus Enterousia. The sequence goes on from JAFOXU010000137.1 coordinate 2,464, forward strand.
TGTTCGTGCAGCATTTGCATCGTCTGATATGTCAAATGCAAACTATGCACAAAATGAATATCAATCTGCACAGAAAGATGGACGAACACCATTGCGTGGTACCAAAGATTTGTATTTGCCATCTGGTGTCTTGGGTGTGCGTATGCAATTTAATCCGATTGCATTTGGTAGTCGATATGTTGTAATGCGCTTGCTGTATGATAATCCGTCAGAGGGTTTAAAAACAGAACAAGAATTTGGCCCATATGAACAGAGATTGTTGGCACGTATGCGTTCGTTCCCAACTGGATTAGTGATTGTTGCAGGTCCAACCAGTTCTGGTAAATCAACAACGCTTGTTCGAAATATGGCGATGATGTTGCGTGAAAGAAATTATGAAATAAATATGATAACTGTGGAAAATCCAGTTGAACAAAAGATTTTTGGCGCACATCAAATGCCTGTTGTTAACACAACAAACGAAGAACAACGTGAAGAAAAATATGTCGAAGCGTTGGCGGCTGCGTTACGAAGCGATCCTGATACACTGATGGTTGGTGAAATTCGTACATTGGCTGCGGCACAGTTGACTGTGCGAGGTGCGCTGTCTGGGCATAATGTTTGGACGACATTACATGCAAACTCTGCAATGGCGGCTTTGACAAGATTATTAGATTTGGGAATTGAACCTTTTAAATTAAAAGAAGAAACGTTGATGCGTGGTTTGGTTTCAATGCGTTTGTTTAAAAAGGTTTGTCCACATTGTCGTGAACCATTGGCAAATCATCCAGAACGTGGTGCATATCGTCGTGTTATGGATGCGTATGGTGATGTTGGATTACGTCAGGTTTATCAACGTGGTTTGGGTTGTGAACACTGTAAGGGGACAGGTAATCTGGGACGTGTCAAGGCAGGTGAAGTTATTATTACAAACAGTGAATTTTTACAACTGGCACTGGCAGGCAAGACAGATGAAGCAATCAGATATTGGTTAGAAGAAATGGACGGTCGTACATTGAAAGAGTCTGCGACATCTTTGATGTTACAGGGAATAATCAGTATTGATGAACTGGAACGTTGGGTTGGACAACTTGATCAGCCAGGGGTGTATTGATATGAACAGACTGGAATTGTTATATGCAAAATGGGTCTTTCGGTCAAATACCGAAAAGCGTATGGCAATTTGTCGTAAGTTGGCATCTTTGTTGCGTAATGATTTTACATTGATTGATGCATTGGAACGTTTGGAAATGGTTGAATCAAAGAATGGTACAAAACCAAATGAACCATTTGCAATCGTTATGCGCCAATGGCAGAAAAATCTGGAAAAAGGTATGACTTTTTCAGAAGCAACACGTGGTTGGGTTCCGCCCGAAGAAACGTTGTTGGTAACATCTGGTAATTTATCTAATTTGGTTGTTGCATTGGAAAATGTTGGACGTGTTGTTGATGGTACGCAACGTATAAAACGTGCGATGACAACTGCGATTGCGTATCCGTTGTTTTTGTTGGCGTTGACATTTGGTATTATTATTATGGTTGGTTTGTATTTGGTTCCACCATTGGCAGAAATTGCAGGTAATGACATCGTTTGGCGTGGGTCTGCACGTTCGTTGATTTGGTTATCAGATTTTTCAATAAAATATTGGTATGTTTTCTTGGTTGGTTTTGCATCAGTTGTTTCTGTTATATGGTTAAGTATGGCAAACTGGTCCGGACGTATTCGTGCAATGTTTGATAATTTACCACCATGGAATATTTATAAAATCCAAGTTGCTGTGGGCTGGTTGATGTCGCTGGGGGCAATGGTCAGCGCAGGTGTCACAATCCCAGATGCAATGCGTATGTTGGCGGATAGTTCAAATAAGTATTTGCGTAGAATCTTGGATACAACACTGCGTTTTATTGCAAATGGTGATAATCTTGGTGTGGCATTGGCAAAATCTAATTATGAATTCCCAGATGCAGAAATTGTTGGTGATTTAACAATTTATGCAGATATGAATGGGTTTGATGAAAATTTAAACCATGTTGCAAATGATTATTTAAATGAATCTGTTCGTAAAATGGAAAAAATATCAAGTACGTTGAACAGTATTGGAATATTACTTGTGTCTGCAATTATTGCATGGGTTGTATTGGGAACATTCCAAATGCAAGATCAGATTACATCTGCGTTATCTTAAAAATTTAAATCTAGTATTTTACCAATCAATTGGTGTTTTGTTGTGTTCTGTTAAGTACTGATTTGCCAGACTGAAATGATGATTGCCAAAAAAACCACGATATGCAGATAGTGGGGAAGGGTGTGTGCTTTTTAAAATCAGATTTTTATTGCTGTTAACAATTGCTGCTTTTTTTTGTGCAAATGATCCCCATAGCATATATACAATATTTTCACGTGTGTTTAATGCACGAATAACAGCATCTGTAAATTGTTCCCAACCACGTCCACTGTGTGATGCAGCCAAATGTGCCTGAACGGTTAATGTTGAATTTAATAATAAAACACCCTGTGTTGCCCAGTATGTTAAATCGCCATTTGTAACAGAAGGGCGACCAATGTCTGATTCTATTTCTTTGTAAATATTTTGCAGACTTGGTGGGTTTGGTGTGGGTGGTAAAACAGAAAAACATAGTCCATGTGCCTGACCTGGTTCATGATATGGGTCTTGACCAATAATAACAACCTTTACCTTGTCAAGTGGGCATAAATTAAATGCGTTAAAAATATTTTTTGCATCTGGATATATCTTTTTACCTGATAAATATTCGTTACGTACAAAATCTGTCAGTTTAATAAAATATTCTTTATCAAATTCTGATGATAATGCGTCTTTCCAAGATTGTTCAATTTTTACATTCATAATTTTATCAGTCCTGTTTGTAAAGATTTCCATAATACAACGTCTATATATCCACGTGGCAGATTTGTGTTGTATGCCAGATGATTAAACATTTCGTCACACGCTTCTTTTATTTCATTACATAATTTACCGTTGTTTATTTTATCAAATAATTCAGGTTTTTTTGCAAATACACATCCCAGACGTTGAATCCAAATATCATATTTTACAACGTCTTCGCCCAGATTGCGTGCCAAATGATTTGCAGTGATTTTTCCAATATGTGGTAATTTTTGCAGATAGTTTATTTTGTTTTCAAGGTCTGTTATCTGATAATAGTCGTTGCATAATTTTTCACGATTTTCCCATATTTTACAAATTGCGTTAATCTTATTTTTGTTGTTAAAGTTTTTTATTAAAATATCAAAATTTGCGCCATGTGATTTTAATAAGTGTATAATTGTTTCATGAATACGTTTCGCTGTTTTTTGTGAAAAACCACCTGCAAGAATTACATACGCACAATGTGATGCAAAATCATCAGGTGAATATGTTTTTTTGTTTTGTAAGTTTTCTAGTATTTCATCAAAAGACTGATTGTCTGAATCGTGTCCACAATCACGTAATTGTTTTTCAAGTGAAAAAAACCATTGTTTGGAAAACATTTAATCGTTACGTCCTTGGGCAGCGGCCATAGCTGTCATCATATCTTGTTGATTCATATCTTGTTTTAGTTTGTTGGTTGCGTCTTGAAATTTGTTTTTATCAAGTTCTGCTAATTTTTGTTTCAGGTATTCTAATCTGGCGACTTTATATCCAATCTGACTTTCAGATACGTCTGATAGTCCACGTAATTCCTGTTCAAGTCGTTCTATTTCATTTTTTAAATATGCTTTTTTTGAAGATGCAAAAAACATAAAGTGTTGTCCTTGTATTTTTAAATGGCACAGGGTAAATCCTGTGCCATTTTATTAAACGTCCAAATTTGCATCTAATGCATTTTCGACAATAAAGTCACGACGTGGTTCAACAACGTCACCCATTAACATGGATACAACTTCGTCTGCCTTGGCAGCATCGTCAATACGAACTTGGAACAAAGAACGATGATTTGGGTCCATTGTTGTTTCCCATAATTGTTCAGCGTTCATTTCACCAAGACCTTTGTATCGTTGAATTTTTAATCCTGTTTTTGCGTATTCAAATGCTGTATTTAGCAGTGTTAACGCACCCCAAATTTTTTGTGATTTTGATTTTACACGCAATACAGTTGGTTTGCTAAATGTTTCAATTAATTCTTCACGTCCATCAAGACGGTGCCAACTGCGGATTTCCATACCATTTATTTTTTCACGTGGTAACAGATATGTTTCTTTGACGCTGCGTAATGTGCGTGTTATTTCAATACCTGTGTCTGTGCTGGATATTTTCCATCCACGTTCAAATTCCAATTCTTGGGAATCAAGCATGTTTTGTGTTGATGCAAAATTTTCTGGGCTTTCGTTTTCAAATACACCGTTTAATGCCAACGCTTCGACAAAACGCAAAGGCATAATATGATTCAGTGGTTGCAGACAATTACGCATATCCAAGACCAAGCCAAGTAAACGTTTTAAATCTGCACCAGAAACCTGAACACCATTTGATGTTTCAATCATGCCATCTGTTGCAAGCTGTTCCATCAGATAGTCGTCCATTTCACGTTCATTTTGCAGATAAATCTGTTGTTTACCACGTGTTACACCGTACAAAGGTGGTTTTGCAACGTAAATATATCCACGTTCAATTGCCTGTGGCATATGACGATAGAAGAACGTCATCAACAATGTTTGGATGTGTTGACCGTCAACGTCAGCATCGGTCATGATGATAACTTTGTGATAACGCATTTTTTCAATATCGAATTCGTCTTTGCCGATACCTGCACCCATTGTTGTAATCAGTGCACCAATTGTGTCAGACCCCAGCATTTTATCAAAACGTACACGTTCAACATTTAAGATTTTTCCACGCAATGGTAAGATTGCCTGTGTTTTACGATCACGACCTTGTTTTGCAGTACCGCCAGCAGAATCCCCCTCAACAATAAACAATTCGCATTTTGCAGGGTCACGTTCAGAGCATCCAGCCAATTTTCCAGGTAGACCACCCAGTTCTGGGCCTGTTTTCTTACGTGATAATTCACGTGCCTTGCGTGCGGCTTCACGTGCGGTTGCAGCTTCGATGATTTTATCGATAATTGTTTTAGAAATTGCAGGATTTTCATCCAAGAATTCGTACAGCATTTCAGATACTGTGCTTTCAACAATTGGACGAACCTCGCTTGATACCAGTTTGTCTTTTGTTTGTGACCCAAACTTTGGATCTGGGATTTTTACACTGACGATACTTGTTAAACCTTCACGGAAGTCTTCACCAGATAAATTGATATCTTTCTTGGTTCCTTTTTCTGAAATGTATTTATTAATTGCACGTGTTAAACCTGCACGGAAACCAGCCAAGTGTGTTCCACCATCACGGTTTGGAATATTGTTTGTAAAGCACAAGGATGTTTCTGTGTATGCGGTTGTCCATTGCAAGACGATTTCAATATATGTATCGTCTTGTTGTTTTATCATCTGAATTGGTTCGCGATTTAACAATTCTTTGGATTTGTCCAGGTATGTTGCAAAACCTTTTAATCCATCAACACTGTGGAATTCACGTTCTTTCTTTTCAGAACCACGTAAATCTTCCAAAATAATTTTTACATTTGCATTCAGATAAGATTGTTCACGCAACCATGTTTCCATTGTATCAAAACTAAATTCTGTGCCAGTAAATGTTTCAGCAGATGGCAAGAATGTAACTTCGGTTCCATGTTCAATGCCGGATTTGTTTTCTGTGATTTTTAAGTCACATGTTGGAACGCCGTCTGCAAAAGACATAAACGCTTCTTTGTCACCACGCCATACACGAACTTCCAACCATTTTGATAATGCGTTTACAACAGATACACCAACACCGTGCAGACCGCCAGATACCTTGTACGCACCATTACTTTCGTTATCGAATTTTCCACCAGCATGCAATTCACACATGATTAATTCCAGTGCGCTGCGACCTGTTTCATGATTGATGTCAAATGGCATACCACGACCGTTGTCACGGATAGTTGCACTGCCATCAGCATTCAATGATACATAGACAGTGTCGGCATAACCAGCCATTGCTTCGTCAATCGAGTTGTTAACAACTTCGTATATCATGTGATGCAAACCTGCGCCACCTTCGCCAACGTCACCGATGTACATCCCAGGACGTTTTTTTACCGCTTCTAGTCCTTTTAAAACCTTAATGGAATCACCAGTATATTCATTATTTACAGACATTTAATTTTCCTTTCTTTTTTCTATGTAAAACATAGCAATTTCTGGTATAATTATCAAGTAAAAAGGGGCATAAAATGAAATTTAAATTGTTATATTTTGGTGATATTTTAATCAATCCAAAAAAACGTGCACAGCATATTGCAGATATTCGTATGCAGTTTCATCCACAGTTAAAAAAATTGGTCGAACACAGCCCTTGGAATAATCTGACACAGTATATGGTGCCAAATCCGACGAAAAGTCCAATTACAACACGTCATGTCGGTGGAATTGACTGGAATCCGATTATTACACCGAATTTAAAGTTGATTGCAGAATTAGATATCCAAATGATGCATCCAGAAATTGTCGGTGTGCCACGCAGTGATATTGATAATCGTGTTAAAACAATTATGGATGGTTTGCGTTGTCCACAAAACGAACATGAAATTGGTGCAAATACACCAAATGACATTGGGCCAATTTACACATTGTTGGATGATGATCATTTGATAACAAAATTGTCTGTTAATACCAGTCACTTGTTAGATGCGGGTATTTTTTCTGAAAATATTCAACGTTCGCCAGATTCAATATTTATGTTGATTGACGTAAATGTGCGTGTTGCCGAAGGGACGTTGGAAAACCTGCCGTTTATGGTTTAAAAAATACCGCCCAATCGGGCGGTTTTTTATATGTATATTATTTTTATTCAATACAACAATTAACGGCATTTTTTACCCATGATTTTAATTTTGATACCTTGCCGCCGTCTGTTTTTGTTGGGGCAGGGGTTGTTTTTGCAGGGGCTGATTTTTTTGTTGTTTTTGATTCTTTTGCATCGCCTGTCAGCATGCCCATATTTAATCCCCAGAACATAGAATACAATTCATAAGACTGGTCGAATAATTCATATGCTGTTTTTTTGTCGCCAGATGCCAATGCCTTGGTTCCAACCTCAAATACACGCATGGCAGCAGCCAGCAAGTGTTTAGAAATGCACCATACTTCACCTTCGTATGCAGGGATGATTTTTAGCATCGCATTTTTACGCATTTCACGAACGTCATTGATTAAATCGTAAAATTCGTGTTTGCCTGTTTTTGCGCCAGAAAACATTAAGTGTTCTTCGATAGAAATCAAGTTCATAATACCAATTGTTAAATCTTGGTCGGATGACAAATCTTTTGGGTTAACTTTTTTTGCAGCATCCAGTGCTTCGACATATTCTTGAACAGATTTAATTTTTTTCATATTTTCCCCCATCTATTTAAAAACACAACATCATTGCCCAGCTGGCTAAAGCAAGTGCAGCAACCGGTAATACAACTTTTTCAAATGGAAAGTGCGCGTGTCCGCCATTTTTCTTTTTCATCCATTGATATAATTTAGATGTAAAGATAAATATAAATGCACCACACAATGTACCAAACAATACAGGGTCCATAATCAAACCACCACAAATCAATGTTGGATTGTATTCAACCACACCCATATATACAAAACCGACCATCGCAATCGAAGCCAGTATGACGATTACATCACGACCCCAAAAGTGCCAATTTCGTTTGTCCATAAACTTTAATGTCCAATATCCCAACAGTGTCAATAATGCGCCAGCCCACAGGCCAACAACACTGTCTGGAACGCCCAAACGTCTGGCGATATCAAGACCTGCGCCAATCGCAATTGTACATACGGGACATGCAGGATTTGCAATCGCAGACATAGGTAACAGTGCGGCAATTGCAGCAATAATTTTACGCATATTTCCTTTCCTTTTTGTTTTAAGACTAAGTCTATTATTATAAATACGCAAAAAAAAGTCAACATGCCTTAAATCGTAATAAAATATGTATAAATTATGACCATTTTATATTATACTGAAAAAAAAGGACTTGATATGAATATACTAATTACTGGTGCCACTGGGTTTATTGCATCGCACACAATTGTTGAATTAATTGAGTCTGGTCATAATATAATTGGAATTGATAATTTATCAAATTCATCTGCAGATGTTGTTGATAAAATTGCAAAAATAACCGGTAAAAAAATTGATTTTTATCCAGTCGATATTTGTGATTATTCTGCTTTGAAATCTGTGTTAAAAGACAAAAAAATTGACTGTTGTATGCATTTTGCTGGATTAAAGGCTGTCGGTGAATCTGTGGCAAAACCAATTGAATACTATGAAAACAATATTGGTGGAACAATTACACTGTTAAAGGTTTTAAAAGAAATAGGGTGTAAAAATCTTATATTCTCGTCCAGTGCAACTGTGTATGGCACACCTGAATTTGTTCCAATAACCGAAGAATGTCCAAAAGGTATTTGTACAAATCCGTATGGTTGGACAAAGTCAATGATAGAACAAATTTTATTAGATTTGCAAAATGCAGATAAATCTTGGAATGTCGTAATATTGCGTTACTTTAATCCAATTGGTGCACATCCAAGTGGTGTTATCGGGGAAAATCCAAATGGGGTACCAAATAATTTAATGCCATATATTACCCAGGTCGCATCTGGAAAACGTGAAAAATTGTTTGTGTATGGTGATGATTATGATACGCCAGATGGTACAGGTGTGCGTGATTATATACATGTTGTTGATTTGGCACAGGGACATGTAAAGGCATTAAATGCAATAAATAATAATTGTGGTTGTGAAATATTTAATCTGGGAACAGGACATGGCTATTCGGTGCTGGATGTTGTAAGGACATTTGAAAAAGTAAATGGTATTAAAATACCATATGAAATTGTTGCCAGACGTTCTGGTGATATTGCAATGTGTTATGCGTCACCGGACAAGGCGAACAGTGTATTGGGATGGTCGGCAAAATATTCGTTGGAAGATATGTGCCGTGATTCCTGGAATTATCAGCAAAAGAATTAATAGTTTGTTGGAATGTAAAAAAAAGATGTTTGGCTGAAACCAAACATCTTTTTTTAGTGTTTATTTTGATGCTTCCAAAGTCTTTAACGCCATGATTTCTTCTGGTGTTAATGAATTGTGTGCCTCGTTGATACGATCTAGTTCTTTTGACTTTTCCTGTATAGCATGCGCAATATCAAAAATATCTTGCTGTTGTGGATTTGTGTATCCGTCACCTTCATACCAATCCATTTCTGCAACCATGATTGGTTCTGCACCTTGATTTTGATTTGCAACATAAATACGATAGTAGCCATAATCCCATGCGTTACCGTACGAGAATAACATTTTGCCAGCGGCATCTGTTACAGTATAAATATCATCACCAGGTGTGGCTTTGCGTGTGATTTTAATATCATTACGTTTTAAAGTTGTTAACAAAGTTGCTTTTACAATTGGGTTTAATGGTTTTTGTGGAATACGGCTTGTGCGTTCCTTGCCATTATAAATCACAGTTTCCTTTTTTGCGTTTCCCATACTCATAATAGGTCTCCTTAGTTTATATATACAAGTATTATAGTAAATAATTGCCTTTTTGTCAAGGTGTTGAGTGTTTTGTCAACAATAAGTTTTGGACAATGTTTGTTTATTCTGATAGCCGCCCGAGGGATTGTGTATTCCCACACACTTTGTGTGCGGGCCCCTTTCCAAATCGCAACGGTTTCGCTGCGTTGTACTTGCAAAACCTGCTATTTTGTCGGACCCTGGGGTCCTTATCCACCACAACTATACCAAAAATTAAACCCCGAATAAATCGGGGTTGAATCTTTGGTAGCAGCGGAGGGATTCGGACCCCCGACCAA
>JAFOXU010000043.1 GCA_017425725.1 Alphaproteobacteria bacterium
CAGATGAAAAAAATAATCAAGGGTGGATATCTGTCTGGATATCGCACGTATATTATTTCTGCAACTGGTATATTGTCTGCATTGGCGGCATATCTTGTGGGTGATACAGATATATTTACGATGTTGCAAACAGTCTTTACATTGGGTGGAATTTATTTTTTGCGTAAATCAAATGAAACAAAAGGAAAACAGTAATGGATAAAATACCAGAAAAATTTTTGAATCAAGATGGTACATTAAATTCAGAATCATTGATAAAATCTTATACAGAACTGGAAAAAAAGATTGGAACAATGATATCTGTGCCAAATGAAAATTCTGATGAAGAAGTAAAACAAAAATTTAATCGTGCGATTGGTGTTCCTGCAAACGCATCTGAATATCCTAAAAGTGATTTGTTTGATGATGAAAAATTAAATGAAAAATTTTTACAAATTGGATTAACAAAATCACAGGTTGAAAAAATTTATAATATTGCACATGAATATTTATCTCCGGTTGTGTCAGATTTATTTAATGTGCAAAACGAAACAGTTGCAATAAATGAATTAAAAAATTTTTTTGGCGGTACAGAAAAAATGAATGATGCAATGCGTGCAATAAATGCATTCGGTGAACGATTTTTACCACGTGATGCATTTGATGAGTTATGCTCTACACCCCAGGGAATACAAAGCGTGTACAAGATGATGCAGTCAATGGAACCAGATGTTAAAACAGCTAAAAATGACACACAAAATTTAACTGATTCCGATTTAAGACGAATGATGCGTGATCCAAAATACTGGCGTGATAATGATGTTGAATACATCAGAAAAATAGAAAACGGATTTAAAAAATTATATTCATAAGAAAAAATATCACTTTCTTCTTTACTAACTTTTATATTTCATATAAAATATAAAGTAAGAACAAAAAAATTTGTTCTATCTTCAAAACAAATATAGGAGAGAAGAATGGCATTCTTGTTTAAAAGAAAAGCAGCAGCAAAACCAGCAGCAAAACCTGTTGCAAAACCAGCTGCAAAAAAACCAGTTGCAAAAAAAGTAGCAGCTAAACCAGCTGCAAAAAAAGTAGCAGCAAAACCAGCCGCAAAAAAAGTAGCAGCAAAACCAGTTGCAAAAAAAGCAGCAGCAAAACCTGTTGCAAAAAAAGTAGCAGCAAAACCTGTTGCGAAAAAAGTAGCGGCAAAACCAGTTGCAAAAAAAGTAGCAGCAAAAAAACCTGTTGCAAAAAAAGTGGCTGTTAAAAAACCAGTTGCAAAAAAAGTAGCAGCAAAAAAACCTGTTGCAAAAAAAGTAGCTGTTAAAAAACCAGTTGCAAAAAAACCATGTGCAAAGAAAGCATGTGCAAAGAAAAAATAATATAATTCCCCAATAATGGTGGGGTTTTTATATGTCAAAGGTCTGTGATATTCACAGGCCTTTTTTATAAAAGTATCAGTCAGATTCATGTGCACAGTCTGACTGATATTTTTTTGGATAATCTGTTTTTTAATTACAGACCCAATAATTTTTTTGTTTTTATGGCGCATTATTTGCATAACCAAAACACAAAATCTGATATGCGTTTTCGCATAAATGTTTAATTTTTTAACAAAAGGATTTTTGTATGTCTATTTCAATAGATAATGTTTTCGTAAAACAATTCGAAGCAGATGTTCATTTGGCATATCAACAAATGGGCACAAAACTGCGTTCAACAGTTCGCAGTAAATCAGGTGTTGTTGGTGCATCTACAACGTTCCAAAAAGTTGGTCGTGGCACTGCCAGCACAAAATCACGTCACGGTATTGTGCCTGTGATGAATTTAAATCATGAACCGGTTGAATGTTTGTTACAAGATTATTATGCCGGTGATTGGGTCGATGCATTGGATGAATTAAAAGTCAATATTGATGAACGTCGTGTTGTTGCATCTGCTGGCGCATATGCGTTGGGACGCAAAACAGATGAATTAATCGTTGGCGCAATGAATACAGCAACAGCAAATGTTGGTGATTACACATCTGGCCTGACCAAGGATTTGATTTTGTCCGCCGTCGAAGTGTTAAACACCAACGATGTTCCAGATGATGGTCGTCGTTTTGCAGTGGTTGGTGTTCATCAATGGAA
>JAFOXU010000078.1 GCA_017425725.1 Alphaproteobacteria bacterium
CCTTTCAGGATCACGAAAAGTACATAATTCTTCGCCAGGTGCATAATATTTTATGATTGCGTTTTGTTTTTCCAACGTATCTGCAATGTATGCATTATAGCCTGCTTTGTCCAGCAACTCAATCGGATCCATATGCACACCCATTTCTTGGATTTTTATTTGTTTCAACGATACCAAATAGTTCACTATCGGTTCTGCATCACGACCTGCATATTTTACAATCTTATCAATATTCGGAATATCAAAAATACCATTATCATAGTTACGAATTGCCTTGGCAAAACGTTCCCCATTTTGCTTTTTGATGATATCATACATACTTTTTGCCATACCAAATCCTTATATTTCCAAGGAATTGTATCACAAAAAACAATAAAAAAATATGAAAACTTTCAATTACACCAACTGTGACGCTTGCCGCCATTATATGGCCGTGCCAACTGTTCTTTTATTAATACATCACCGACATCACGTCCATCGGGCAATATAATATTGGCATCTATCCTGCCCAGATATTTATCATCCTTGATATTCTTCAAATCAACAATCGTTCCCACAGGCAACAAATCGACGACAAATTCTTTGGCTTTGTTTGCCTTGCTTACTTCTGCATCACATGCGCCATTTAATTCTGGGGTATCGATATTGATAATACGGACACGAACAGTTATACTGATATCATCTTCAATTTTAACAGCCGCAGCGAACGTATCACCATCCAGCACATAATCAACAACCGCCGGCACTGCAAACACTGCCCCAGATAAAAATATACCAAACAAAGCGCACAATATCTTATTCATGACAATTCCTGTTTATATAAAACGCCCAAGTGGGCGTTTTATTACGGTAATCTTGGTGACCATGTCGGTTCAACTGCATTTATATCTGCATCTATTTCAATATCATAGATATTTTGTCCTGTGATATCAACGCTGCGAATATGGCTGATACGTTCAATACCATCCAAGTGTCGTTCTGTTTCATAATAAACCAGTCTGCGTGAACCAGGTGCCCATGACGGTGCCTCCATAAACCAGCCACCGGCCAAGATTTTTTCATTTTTACCCTGTGGGTTCATAATACCAATATAGAATGTATCATCTGCCATTTTGGTAAATGCAATGAATTGCCCATCAGGACTCCACGCAGGGGTTGCATATTTACCATTACCGTATGTTATACGTTTTTCAACACCTGATTCCAAATCCAGAACATGAATCTGTTGACGACCTGTTCTGTCTGAATTAAACGCCATTTTTTTACCATCTGGTGAATAAGACGGACTGGTATTTATCGAATTACCGAACGTCAACTGACGCAGTTTTTTTGTTTCAATATCATATTCATGTATATGTGTAATTCCATTTTTTACCAAAGACAGCGCAATTTTTTTACCATCTGGCGAAAAACGTGGTGCAAAATTCATACCACCAAATTGTCCCAAGCGACGTTGTTCACCTGTTTCTAAATCCAACGTCCAGACACTTGGATCATCATTATAATAAGATAAAAATACAATTGTTCCCATATTTGGTGAAAAATGAGGCGACATAACAAAACCATCTTTATCAGAAATGTAACGCAAACCATATCCGTCTTGGTCAACAATAGCCATACGTTTATCACGTTTACCGACTGGGCCTGTTTCTGCAATAAATACAATTTGTGTATCAAAGTATCCAATTTCACCTGTTAATCTTTCATAGATTGCATCTGCCATAATATGTGCCAATCTGCGTGCAGATTTACGAGATGACATCAATGCCTGTGCCTCGATTTGTTCTGCACCATCAACATCCCATACAAAGAATTCCAGTTTATAATCATTCTTGGCATCAGTTGATAATTTTGCCTGAACCAAAACCTGTGTTTTTATCGCCTGCCATAATTTAAAGTCTGGCATATCGCCCATCTTTACATATTCTGGCAACGCATCATGGCTAACAATACGGAACAATCCAGTGCGTTTTAAATCCGCCTCGACCACATCACGAATCATGGCGGCATCTTTTGATTTAACACCATCTGTCGTTTCAAATTTCAATACAGCAACAGAAATTGGCGATGCCGCACCTGCGACAATATCAACCTTTAGTTCTGCACGCACAGGCAATACAAATAATGCACATAACACAATAAACGCCAAGATTTTCTTAATCATAACAAACCCTTTCCTTGTTAATATACACGGCAATTTTAAACACAGTTTTTATAAAATGCAAGCAACACAACCATCAACACAAATGCCAACATAACTGCCATCACAAGCGTAAATATATTTGTATTGACAAGTGTAAATACAATGGTATAGTGCATTGTAAAGACTGTGGTATTGTACAAGGTATAGGAGTTTGTAATGCCAAACGTTATGCAACAATTATTTGTAATGAACATCGAATCTTTGCTGCGTGAATATGCCGCATACAAGGCGTTCAACAAATCCGACTGCGTTATCAACATGCGTATTCCACGTCCAATTCTGGACAAAATAAAGGAACTGGCCGATGCCCAGCACGTACCGTACCAGTCGCTGATTTCATCTGTATTATTCTCGCTGGCAAATATCGAAGATAAAAAATAGACATCACCCTGCCCCCAGAAAAAGGATTCCCCATGATAAGTCACACAGAACAATTTCAAGAATTAAACCAAACCAGACAACACGAAACACGGGGACAGCAACTGGACCTATTCCAACCAATAACACCTATCAACCTGACCGAAGAATATTGGTTCTTTTCTGATTTACACAACCTGTTTGGCGAAGCAGCGTTCCCAACCAACCAAGCAATGGAAAAAACCGCACACGAAAAGATTATATATCCATACGATGCAAAACCAAACATTCAACAGCGTTTCGATTTTTACACCAGTCATTACGAATGCATACATCACGAATACAGATTGGGGTATCTTAACTTTAAACACGCCACCGATTTAAAATTAACACGTTATGCATGCTGGTCATTTTTAAAACACATTCCAAACACAATATTTGGCCAAACATACTTCTTGGCACCTGTAATAAAAGCAGACATGGATTTCAACGCTTTAAACAAAATTGCATCAGAATACAGGCGCATAACACTGCGCAGCGATTTATCACGTGCAGAAAAAATCTTGGCTGGAATTCTTTACAGCCAGCACGCCAATTACAAAGAGTTTTACAATTCAACATCATTGGCATTATTTAATGGAAAAACATATAACGACATCAAAGAAATACACAATATTCCAAACAAACAAAACGAAACACTACTTGATTACATGGGCAGACACACATTGCACGCACGCATCGCCGCCCTGTACAGAACATTTGAAAAATACAACAATTCCACAAACAAAACAATATTACACCTAAACGAAATATTGTGTAACGAACTGTTTGACAAACGTGTTACAATGATAAACACCACCGGCCGACGCCCAGAACAAGACATTTCACAACAACATATTGATAAGGTAAAAAAACACCTGAACAACACAGAACAGGCATTTATAAAAAAATATTCTATCAAAAAAATCAGATAATAAAAAACCGGCATTGCCGGTTTTTTATTACCACTCAAGAAATGGATTTGTGGTACAACCAAACTTTCCATTAACGTCCGCTGCTTTCAACAAGAATGTCAAAATCGCACCCACTGCAAACAGCAAGAAGAAACCAACCAACATACCAACACCCTTCTTCTTTGCATCTTCCAGTTTTACTTCACCTTTGGCAATAAAATCCCATGCCCATGCAGCAATTGTAAAACCAGCACCAATAAACGCCAACGTACGCAACGTTTGCAACAATGGTGTTAATTTTCCAACCAACTGACAAACACCATCACCTACACTATCAGCAGCCACAGCCGGAGACATCGCAGCCATCAAGCCAATAATTGCAAAGTTCGCCTTGTTAATCAACTTCTTCATATAAAGCCCCTTTATATCCTTTTCCATTATTCTATCATAAATTTTATCACAATTCAAATAATAATAGCAAGATAAAAACCCACCGTTTTGGTGGGTTTTTTATTATTTTACAAAAACATATTTTTTTGTTGTTTTCTTTTTGCAACAACCACAATCTGATTTAACAACCTTTGGTGCAACAGTTGTTAAAACCTGACGTTCTGTGCGCTGTGCCTGACCTGCAACATCGTTCAGATACAAATCACGGCACATTGTGTTGCGATAAACAATTTCTTTATCTGTGTCCAATTCACGAATATCACTTGAATAGCGACGACCTGCTTCTGTTGACATAAAGATACAATCTTCGCCATCTTGTACATAACGAACATCACCCTTGTAATAATCATAAGATGAACAACCGGCCAGAACAACTAAACCGAATAATACAAACAAAGTTTTTTTCATTTTCTTACCCTTTGTAAAATTACCGTTTTCTCTGTCCAGCCCCCGATTCGTGTTAATTGTTGCAAAAATTCCTGAATTGTCAAGAACCGCACATAAAAAAAACAACACAAAAATCAGATAAATTATGCTATAATCCAGCCAAAGGGGATTTTAATGAAATACACAGATCTAGGGTTAGTTAACACACAACAGATGTTCAAAAATGCAATTGACGGTAACTATGCAATACCCGCATTTAATATTTATAATATGGAAACACTGTTGGCGGTATTGGATGCTGCACGCATTGCACACAGCCCTGTAATTCTGGCAGTATCAGAATCAGCATTAAAATACATGGGGCCAGACATGCTAATTGGTATGATACGTGGCGCAAACATACAACCACACGAACAAATCGCTTTGCACTTGGACCATGGGGGCAGCATCGACGCATGCAAACACGCAATTGAACTGGGCTTTTCATCCGTAATGATTGATGCCAGCAAAATGTCATTTGACGAAAATATAAAAACATCAAAATCTGTTGCAAAGATTGCACACGATCATAACGTTTCCGTCGAAGCCGAACTGGGAACGCTCGGTGGAATCGAAGACGAAAACACCTTTGGCACAATCGGATACACAAACCCCACGGACGTTGAAACATTTGTTGCACAAACAAACATCGATTCGTTGGCCATCGCCATCGGTACCAGTCATGGTGCATATAAACGCAAAAACACAAATGAAGAATTGCGCTTTGACATCTTGGCACAAATTGCAACCAACCTGCCAGAATTTCCATTGGTATTACATGGCGCATCCAACATCCCACAAAAATTGATACATACAATAAATGAATTCGGTGGAAAGATATCTGGCGCACTGGGGATTGATGAAATTCAATTACGTCGTGCAACCAAGATGAATATTTGCAAAATCAACGTCGACAGCGATTTGCGCTTGGCATTTACTGCCGGGGTTCGCAAATCATTATCTGCACATCCAGACAATTTTAATCCACGTGAATATTTATCAGATGCACGCACAACAATTACCCAAACATGTCTGGACACAATCAGACACATTATGGGCAGCGAAAACAAAGTAAATTAGAATGATTTAGATAAAAGTAGTGCCGGCAATGTAGTATACAGACGCTACATGAATTGCCGGCATCGTTTTTAGATAAATTATTATCAGCAGATTTTTAGAAATAAATTAGAATGATTTAGATGCGGAACGGTCCCGATGGTGTAGTGTACAGAAGTTACATGAGCCATCGGGACCGTCCACAGATGAATTATTATAATTTATTTTGCACGTTCAACGTATTCTAATGTTTCCGTATTTACAACAATCTTTTCGCCTTGTTCGATAAACAAAGGAACCTGAACACGAACACCGTTATCCAAAATCGCAGGTTTGCCACCACTGGATGAAACTGTTTGACCTTTTAATGCAGGTTCTGTTTCTTCGACAGTTGCGATAACAGTCTTTGGCAAAGAAATTGATACAGGCTGTCCTTCGACAAAGTTCGCTTTAACAACCATTTCAGGTGCCAAGAACTTCATTGCTTCGCCCAATGAATCAACGGC
>JAFOXU010000145.1 GCA_017425725.1 Alphaproteobacteria bacterium
CGCCATACGCCGTATAAGCTCACGAGCATTCGTAGGTATCCTGGTAGGTCGTTCCAAACCAAACTGCTCAAAAATTTGCACTTCTGCATCATTATAATTATCCGCTTTTATAAAAAAATCTGACAACATTTATTATTCCTCTAGTTATAATATCGGCATCATTGCATCTGCTGCACGTTGTATACTTTGACGTACCGGCATCTCACTCAAACGTGCATAAATAGGTATAACTGCAGGTGACTTATCACCTAACGCCTTACCAATAATCTCATTTGTAGAGCCAGTAATTGATTGATAGCTAGCAAAAGTACGACGCAAATCATGTATTCGCAAATTCTCAATCCCTGCACGTTGCAACAACGCCTTCCACATTTTGCTTGGACTTTCTATATGCCCGCTAGCCGCCTTTTTACTTGGAAATAACCACTCAGTGTTTTTAAACGTTTCCATATCACGCAACAACTTAATTGCCTGGTCTGCAAGCGGCACAACCTGGGGCGCTCCAGTCTTGGTATCTGGAATATAAATCACACGCCTTTCAAAAGAAACATCCGACCACTTAAGAGCCATCATATTTCCCCTGCGCTGGCCGACCAGCAAAGACAACAATACAAAGTTACGAAAAACAACATTTGGTTCCTGTTCCAATGCATCAAATAACTTTGGCAATTCATCCAGTTGTAAAAACCTATCACGTACAACCTCCTTGAATAATTTTATACCTGCAATCGGATTAAATTGAATTACCCCCCAATCCACCGCCTTGTTTAACATTTGGCGTAACAATTTTATCGCATGATTTGCAGCATAAATCCCGGACGTGTCCGCAATACGCCTCTGAAACAACTCGACCATGGGCCGATTTATTTCCGCAATACGCACATTATACAACGAGGGCAAATGCACACGAAACGTAGATTTGTCTTCTCTTTGAGAAGTTGCTTTTTTGTACAATTTAGAGTGCAATGGGTAATAATGCTGTTCGAAAAAATCACGCAATGTAATACAGTTGGTTATTTTCTTCTTTTCAACATTAGGATTCTTACCCGCCTTAACAATGTTTAACTGTTCACCAAGCAATCTACGTGCATCATTTAACGTTGTATTGGTCGCATCACCTAACAATATCGCAACAGAACTACCGTTTATTTTCTTTATCATATAATACTTTTTACTGGCCGAAGTTACGCGCAAATACAAATTCTTTACGGACGCATCACGATACTGATGCCGCTTTCCTGATGCAGCAAATGGCAATTTGGCTATTCTGGCCTCTGTAAAAACAAATTTTGTGTCATTTGGTGCTTGCATTTTTACCTCCTTTGTTATAGCACCCAACAAAACCACACTCCTACGGTGGTCAACCTTGCTTTATGCAGCGGTCAACCTATGGCCAACTTTTTAAGTAAAAAAAGCCCCAGTCATAACAAGCGTTATGCTGACGTATTTTCTACTTATATCTAAGGTTTTTACGATAAAATAAAGTTTTTTACAGTTTACGAAAACCGCAAAAAACTACGCCCTTACGAATTAGAAATCTGATGCTCTATCCAGCTGAGCTAAGGGCGCACATGCGTCATATTTTATACTATTTTTTAGAAATTTCAAGCCACAAAACATCCCACACAAATAAATTAGAATGATTTAGATAAAAGTAGTGCCGGCAATGTAGTGTACAGACGCTACATGAATTGCCAGCACCGCTTTTAGATAAATTATTATAATTTATTTTGCATGCGGTAAATTTGAATAAACATGTAAATATCTGCAACTGCATACACCAGTAACAATATCGCCATTATCACAACCCCCAGTACAGCACCCGCCAGTGGGAAAAACAGCAACGATATCGCCACAGCCAACAATATCAACGATAACACCAAGTTTAAAACATAGTGACCAAAACGTGCACGTGTTAAATTGATTGCAAATATTACCGAATGCACAGATTGCACAATAAACAATATCACAAACAAATACATTATACCGATAACGGACCCAATGGGATAAGCAAAAAACAACACGCCAATAATGATATTAAATAATCCAAACAGAACATCCAGCCAGCCACCACCATATTCCTGCGATGCGACCAAACCAGACACAACACGATAAAACCCGATCAGCATCAGCACAATCGCAAACAATGTCACAATAACTGACAAAAACCCAACTGGCTGAATCAGCATAAACACGCCAAAAACGGCAAACAGTACCGCTTCGAATAACAACATTGGCGCACTTTTATTATACAAACGTTGCAATTTTTCTTGGAACAAATCTGTCTTGAATAATTGTTTGCGCATATTAAATTCCCCTATGTATTCCGGTATTAATATTATACAAAAAAAACGTTCTATAAATAAAATTCTATTCCTAAACAACAGTCAATCAATTAACCACACAGCTACCTTACAGATTTACAACGGTATCTATGTTAATGTTTTTTGCGAATATTTCATCATGTGACACCAATAATATCGCACCACGATACTGATTTAGTGCATCTTCCAGAATTTCAATACTTTTCAATTCCAGATTGTTTGTAGGCTCGTCCAAAATCAGCAAATCTGGCTGTTCTGCACCACCCAGAACTGTTGCCAATGTTGTCTTTAACAATTCACCCCCAGACAACATCCCAACCCATTTTTGCGATGCATCACCACGAAAGCCAAAATTAGCCGCAATTGCATGCGCATCATGTTTTAAGACGCCTGTTACATTCATTATATTTTCAACGACACTTTTATTCGCATCCAATATCGACAGATTTTGATTCAAATACGCCACCCTGCCCGAAACATTGATTGTGCCAGAATCAGGCGACAAATCACCACAAATCAGTTTTAACAGCGTTGATTTGCCTGCGCCATTTCTGCCACACAAACGGACACGTGTACATCCCATCAAAGAAAAATCAAAATTGTTAAAAACCTGCTTGTCATTATATGAAAAACACATATCAGAAATACGCACCAGTTCTTTACTATAAAAAGCCTTGTTTGGCACTGGAATTTTAATCTTATCATCACGCATTTGCGTTGATAAGTTCTGCTGTATCTCAATCTGGGCATTTAATTTTTTCTGAATCTGCGCACGTCTTTTGGCTTCGGTTTCCTGGCTTTTCCCTTTCAAGGCATTTACCTCTATTCTGGAGCCTGCCGCCCTGTTTGCCTTGTCCTTTTTTTGTTTAGCACTGTGATGTTGGCACATATTTTGCGCAATATTTAACGTTCCTGTCAGACGTGCAATTTCTTTGTTCGCATCTGTATATTTTGCCTGCATACTGTCACGCAAGATACGCTTTTGCGCAACCCAGAAATCATAATTTCCGCCCCAAACAGTTATCGCCCCGTTCGCCAACTCAATTATCTTATCAACACGTTGTAACAGTTCCCTGTCATGTGAAACAACAACAGCCCCAAACGGATAAGACATAAATCTGTTAAAAAAGTTCTGTTTTGCAAACGTATCCAGATTATTCGTTGGCTCGTCCAACAGTAAAATTTCTGCACGACTATCGAACGCACGGGCCAGTGCATCAGATTGCGCCTCGCCACCACTTTTGCCCTCTTGCGCATTTATCTGTTTCAGCATAAAAACAGACGCATTTTGCGTAATCTGACCTGCATCAGGCACAACATCCCCATTTAACATACGCAACATTGTCGTTTTGCCAGAGCCATTGTCCCCAACAATCGCAACCTTGTCCGTATCATTAAACACAACAGAAACACCAGCCAGTAAATTTCTGTCCGCATCATAACCAAAAAACACATTTGATAAAGAAATAAAAGCCATAATAAAACCCCTGATATATTGCAATTAAACAAACACATGTTTTCATGTGCGCTTTTTTTTAAGATTACAATATTAAATACTCATCGGGTTTTATCCTTTTTAATTGATTACACACATAATTATAAACATAAATATCTGAAAAATCAACAAAATATCATTTTTTGCAAATTCAATAAACTTTTGCTATAATATCAGATAATGAAAAAAATTATTAATATTTTCATAACAATCTTCATATTTCTGCCATTTACCACATTTGGCGCAATCCCTTTTC
>JAFOXU010000169.1 GCA_017425725.1 Alphaproteobacteria bacterium
GGTTTTACCAATACGCTGTATGACCCAACGGCATTTCCCCATTTTTGTGTAAAGTTTTTTATTGTCATAACCATGTTAAATGCAACAGAACTGATTGCGGTAAATGTCGCCAGCGCAAATGATATTTCTGCAACTGTTGATTGGCCAGTGCTGTACATATATCCCGACAAAACAATAAATATAGAAAAACAGATTGTATCCATAACCAAGTTACCAGGCGCCCAGAAGAAACGAGACCAAAAATGTGAATTACATGCATCTTTTTGATATTTTTTTCTGATTGGTTGAACAAAATTTTGTTCATATTTTGCCTGTGCGAACATTTTGACCACTGGAAAATTAGATAACGCATCTAATAATCTGCCTTGTAATGTGTTCAATGATGCGGCAGACTGTGCAGATTTTCGCAACGAATTTTTAACTGTAAACACCCCCCATAAGATACGAAATAAAACAGCAAATGTTATCACCAGTAAATATTGCCATCCAATTGCAAACAGACTGGATGCAGATATACAAAACACAACCAACACCCCTGTTGCTGTACCGAATATCAATTCGATTGTTTCATAAAAAGATTCTGAAATTTGATGAATTTGGCTGGATATTTTACCCGGCATTGATGCGGTGTAAAATTCAGTACTTTGTTTAAATACATAATCATACAAATCTGACGAGATTTTATTATACGATTTATATTTAATCAGATTATCAAAAACATACCACCGTAACAAGGATACGCCCCACTGTAACCCACGCAATACAAAGTATATAATCGCAACATTTAACACCGCATGAAAAACCATATCCGTTGGATTTGATTCAATTGCATTTACAGTCTCGCTTAACGCAAAGGCAGGCAACAAAAACGTTCCAAAAAGATCGATTATTGCCAACACGCTGTACAACAGTGCGATTGCACCACAATAACGCCAAAAATTTTTTAAATAAAACTTAAATACACTTGGGGGAAATTGCATAGACAATCCTTTTGATAGCCCAGGTATTATATCATAAATATTGTCATATTTTTAGGCCGATTTTATTTGCAAAGCAATAAATATGTTTTATAATCCACGTGGCGAAGGGAAAATTGTTCTTTTGTGTGTCTGTCACAGGATGCAGAAACGAATAATTTTGCTTCGCTTTGATGAAACAAAAAAATATGGAGAAAATAAATGGTATTTGGCTTATTTAAAAAAGACGCTAAATTAAACAATCCTGTTGCAGTTGAAATCAAATATGGTGACGAAGTGCTGCGTTTGGAAACAGGTCGTATGGCAAAACAGGCAAATGGTTCTGTTTTGGCAACAATGGGTGGCACAATGGTGCTGGCAACTGTATGTGCAGAAAAAGCAGCTGTCGAAGGACAAGATTTCTTTCCATTGACTGTTGACTATCAAGAAAAATTCGCATCCGCAGGTCGTATCCCTGGTTCACGTGATCGTCGTGAAGGCAAGGCATCAACAGCAGAAACATTAACTGCACGTTTGATTGACCGCCCAATTCGTCCTTTGTTCCCAGAAACATTTAAAAACAAAGTTCAAATTATTGCACAGGTATTTTCATACGACAAAAAGAATCAGCCTGATATTTTGGCAATGATTGCATCATCTGCTGCGTTGGCACTGTCTGGTGTTCCATTCCAAGGGCCAATTGGTGCGGCACGTGTCGGTTTTGCAGATGGCCAATATATTTTGAACCCTTCAAAGAAAGCAGTCGAAGATTCAGAAATGGATTTGGTTGTTGCTGCAACAAAAGATGGCGTATTGATGGTTGAATCAGAAATTGGTGAACTGGACGAAGCAACTGTATTAGGCGCTGTTAAATTCGGTTTTGATGCACAACAA
>JAFOXU010000074.1 GCA_017425725.1 Alphaproteobacteria bacterium
TCACTTCTGTGTGAAAATGGGCATATATTTTTTCAGCAGCATTTTTACCAAGTCCTGGTACATGTTTTAATGCATTTATATCGGCATCCATTATTGCATGAACAGAACCGAAATGTTGTAACAGGGCACGTTTTCTGTTTGGACCAATCCCATCAATTTCATCTAAGACAGATGCTGTCATTTGTTTTGCACGTATGTTTCGATGATATGTAATAACGAATCGGTGCGCTTCGTCACGTACAGTGCGTAACATTAAAAACAGAGGGCTGTCTTTTGGCATGTCGAAATACTCGCTGCCGTCAGGCATAATAAAATGTTCATCGCCATCACGTACGACGCCTTTGGTAACACCGATTACTGGTATGCCGTTTGCACGTCGATTCGCAATATTCCATTGTGCAGGTCCGCCATCAACAATTATCAGATCCAGTTTTGGACCGTGTGCAACAGCACGATCAATAAATTCTGACATCATTGCAATATCATTCCCTGCACGTGTTTTATCATGCAGTTTAAAATGTCTGTATCCTGATTTTACAAAACCGTTATGGTTAAAAGTTATCATTGCGCCCACAGGATTTTTTCCAAATAAATGTGAATTATCAAACACGCCAACAAGGTTAACTTTTATGTTTAACCATTGTTCTAAATCAGATACATTTTTATCCCAGTTGATAATTTGTGTATACGACTGTTTCTGTCGTGTGCCACGATTTGATGTGTGTGTCAATGCAGCGATTTTATCACGAATAATAGCGGCGTTTTCGTAATCTGTATTTTTTGCGAATTGTTGCATCTGTATTGTCAAATCGTTTATGATTGGTTGGCTGTCGCCAGTTAATATTTTGCGTGCTGTACGCACGTTTTCTGTGTATTTTTGTCTGTCTGGATAACAACATGGGCCACAGCAACGGCCAATTTGATATAACAGACATGGTCGTGTTCTGTTGTTCATTTGTGTGTCTGTACACGTTCTGATCTGGCAGACCTTTTGAATTGTTTTTATTGTTTCGTTTAATGCAGATACAGATGGGTATGGGCCGTAAACATCACGACGTTGTGATATTTTGCCACGAAATTTCAATAGCCGTGGAAAATCATGATTGGTCAATGCCAACATTGGATACATCTTTCCATCTGTCAGCATGATGTTGTATTTAGGTTTTTGGGTTTTTATTAATTCTTGTTCACGAATCAATGCATCTGATTCTGTGGCAACAGTTTCCCAATCGACACGTGTAACCAAACTGCGCATAACTTGTTTATGTAATTCCAGTTTTGATATGTCTACGTATTGGCGCAAGCGATTAAGTAAATTCTTGGCCTTGCCAACGTATAGCAGGTTGCCATCAATGTCGTACATCTTGTATACGCCAGGTGCGGCAGGTGCGTTTTCAATCAAATCAGAAAATTGAATATTCATAACATTTATGATAGAATATAAAAAGATAAATAGCAAATAAGAGGTTTTTTAATGAAACAAGAATCTGGTCGTTCAATGATTGAAATGTTGGGTGTGTTGGCAATTATGGGTGTTATAA
>JAFOXU010000178.1 GCA_017425725.1 Alphaproteobacteria bacterium
CCGTGTTTACACGTGCACCAAAACCTGTTGGACGTAAACAGATTCTGACACCATCTCCTGTGCATAATTGGGCGTTGGAACATAATTTACCATTACATACCAGTATCAAAGAATATAATTATTCGCCAGATATGGTTGTGGTGATTTCTTATGGTGTTATTTTACGTGACAATGTGTTAAATTCTGCGCCATGTATAAATATTCACCCAAGTTTATTGCCGCTGTATCGTGGACCATCACCGATACGTACTGCGATTTATAATGGTGATGAAAAGTCGGGTGTATGCCTGATGCAGGTTACCCCAGAAATGGATGCAGGTGATATCTATCAGTGTCGTAAATTCGATATTGATATAAATGATACAAATGAAACGATTGAACAAAAAGTTTCGCAGATTAGTATTGAAATGTTAATCCCATTCTTGGCGAATCCTAAAATATATAACGCAACACCACAATTTGGCACGCCAACATATACAAAAAAATGGACAGGTGATGATGAAATAATTGACTGGACACGTGGTAATGTGGCGGTGCATAATCAGGTCCGTGCGCTGGGCGCTGGGCGTACCAAAATAAACGGTGTAGATGTAAAAATTTTATCAACCAGACTTGACGGGGATAAACTTGATATACTACAGTTGCAGCCGGTCGGTAAAAAGCCAATGGATTGGCGTAGTTTTGTAAATGGCCTTCGTGGCGAAACAGTAAAAATAGGAGTATAGTAAAATGTCAGTTGATATTATTGAAGTTGCAGCAAAGTCTGAAAATTGTATAAACTGTAAACATACTTGTGATGATAACAGCGCAAATGGTTTAGAATGTAATTATCCATGTCGTTTGATTCGCATCATTTTTGGCAGACGTCCTGTAAAGGCAAATGGTTGGTGCAAGCACTTTGGTGCGATTGGTGCACAAAAAACACGTTAAATACTGACAGAGGAATAGGGTATGTGTAAAGTTACGAAAAATTGTATTATAGAAAAATGTAAAGATTGTCAAAGTTATGATAAGGGTGGTTGTTATTATGGTCCAAAATTGATTGTTAAAATTTTTGGTCCAATGTGGGTGCCTGCACATGCATGGTGTAATCGTTTTAATGGAAAAACACGTTAATGACACGATATAAGGTAATCTTGGAATACGATGGAACAGATTTAATTGGCTGGCAGGAAAATCGCCAAGGGCCGTCTGTGCAATCGTTGGTCAAAGATGCTATTTATGGTTTTTGTGGCGCACGTCCTGATGTTGTTGGGGCAGGGCGCACAGATGCTGGTGTTCATGCTGTTGCGATGACGGCACACTTTGATATTGATGGTACACATGATGCGAATACTGTTATGCGTGCACTAAATTTTTACTTAAATAATAAACCTGTATCTGTTCTTGATTGTGAAATTGTATCAGATGATTTCAATGCACGATTTGATTGTGTGGCACGTCACTATAAATACGTTGTGTTAAATCGTTCAGCGTCTCCTGTGCTGAATAAAAATCGTGTTTATTGGGTACCACGAAAATTAAACGTCGATGCGATGAAAAATGCTGCACAAAAGTTATTAGGCAATCATGATTTTACCAGTTTTCGTGCATCAGAATGTCAGGCAAAATCACCAATCAAGACACTGGATAAAATTGAAATCACGCAACATGGTGATGAAATTGTTTTTGAATTTTCTGCACGTTCATTTTTGCATCATATGGTACGTAACATTGTTGGTACATTGGTTGAAATTGGGTTGGGGAAACCATACGATATTGATGAAATATTAAATGCAAAAAATCGTAGTGCGGCTGGTCCAACCGCCCCTGCAGATGGTTTGTATTTCATGCATGCTGATTATTGATGCCATTTGCGTTTTGTTGGTGTGTATTTAATATCTTTATTTTCATATATTATGAAACCGCCTTGCAAGATTTTGTGTGAACATTTTTCAGAATCAATATCAAAATAAGAAACAATAAAATCAACACTGTCATCATTACACAGTTGTGAAATATTTTTCATCAGTGATGTGAATTTTTGAATATATACTAAATTGAAATTTTTTGTGTTGTATCTATAAACGCCTTTATCGTGTTTGCGACGTGTGTTTTTATCTTTTGCATCTTCGTTATTTAGTGTGCGCCATGTGTCAAATGTGAAATAGTGATTAGATGCCTTGCGTTTATTAAATTCTAGATTCCCATCTGTGCTAACAAAACCGACCAGTTCGTGGTCGTGAGTTGCAAAGAATACAGGTCTTGGTTGCATGTATACATTTATAACGCCTATTGCGGTAAAGATTCCAAATAAAATATAATTTATTTTAAGGTTTATTGGCTTGATTAAAATTAATGATACTAAACCAACAATAAATATCATTGCAGACATGTTTGATATATGTGCAACAGTTATCGTTGCGTATGGTAATTCTGAAATCCAAATAGCAATATTGTATGCAAAATTGTATATGCTGTTTGCCAAATCGATTGGTGTCATAAAACCAAAACACACAGTTAATGTTCCAATAAAAACCAGTGGCATAATTGCAACAGAAAATATAGGCAGAAAAATTAGATTTCCGATTAAACTGTAAATTGGAAATTTGCCAAAATGCATTGCGATAAATGGTGCTGTAAATATAGTTGACACTACAGATGTTAGTATTGCTGCATATGTAATTCGCAGAAATTTATTTGTTGGCATCTTTGGTTTAATGCATGTAAAGAACCATACCAATCCAAATACAGCGGAAAATGATAATTGAAAACCTGCCTGCATAACATAGTGTGGATTTAACAAATAAATAAAACAAAATGCCAACGCCACATTTCGCATTGAAATGGCACTGCGTCCAAATATAAATGCAATAAATATCAAACTGGTCATTAAAAATGCACGTACTGTTGCGACATCGATTCCAGATAAAAATAAGTAGGTTAATAATCCAACCCAAGAGCATATAATCGCAGGAATCCTTGCCGGGATTCGTTTTGTAATATATGGAATACTGCGGAATATCAGGAAAAATAATGCAAACAGCCAACCGCCAACCAGTGTCATATGAAATCCACTGATTGACCATATGTGTCCCACACCTGTTGCAGTCCAAATTTTTTGGTCTGTTTCCGGAATTGCAGATTTATACCCCAGTATTAGTGTATCTGACAAAAAAGAATCTGATTTACGGTGTAATAAATCACGAACATAATTTATTGTATTTGTATCTGTATTACGTAATACATTTATTTCTTTGGCGTATCCTGTTGCTGTTAAATTGTTAAAGTATGCCCAACGTGCATAATCAAATGTTTCTGGTGCGCTTGCAGGACTTGGTTTATAAATCCCTGCGTTTAATTTTATTTCATCACCAATATTTGGTGTTTTTATATCTTCTGGAATTGATATTTTGATTTTTGCAATTCCATCGCCTGCATTAATGTCAGATGCATTAACAGATAAAATGATTTTGTCTTTATCATTTGTGTATTCTATTGTATCAACAGTACCAGTCACAGAAATGTTTGAATAATCATGTTTAATTTGTGGTGTGTTAATAAAATCTGTAAATGTTGCCGCATAATAAAACCCAAACAATATCAACAAAATTCCACGCACAACAGCAGGAATTTTCTTTATAAATATAATTGCGAATAATATGACAGAAATAAATGGTGCGAATAATAAATCT
The DNA here is from genome assembly GCA_017425725.1 of Alphaproteobacteria bacterium. GTDB lineage: Bacteria > Pseudomonadota > Alphaproteobacteria > Rs-D84 > Rs-D84 > Enterousia. Next base: position 3,675 of record JAFOXU010000178.1, read on the forward strand.
GGTTCATTTGTCATTGAAAAATAGACCGCAGAACCAAACGCCATTAAAAATGGTACGTATAAAAACAAATTTTGCCATTGATTATCCAGCCAGTCTCGCATATTTTCAGTATAGGAATTTATTTGATTGCACTGCAATGAAAAATTTCGTACGATAAACACACATAAGGGGGTATTCTTATGGCAAAGTATATATTTATAACAGGTGGTGTTGTTTCCAGTTTAGGTAAGGGCGTCGCAGCGGCAGGGTGTGGCGCCCTTCTTCAATCCAGGGGGTACAGTGTACATGCCCGTAAATTTGATCCGTATTTAAATATTGATCCAGGCACCATGTCACCGATTCAGCATGGCGAAGTTTATGTTACAAACGATGGTCATGAAACAGATCTTGATTTGGGATATTACGAACGATTCTTGGGGGCAAAATTATCACGTAACGATTCTGTATCAGGTGGTCGAATTTATTGGGATGTATTAAATGCAGAACGTCGTGGCGAATACTTAGGTGGCACTGTTCAAATGATTCCACATGTATCAAACAAGATAAAAGAATACATATCTGCACCTGTTGATACGGACTTTGTTGTATGCGAAATTGGTGGCACAGTTGGTGATATCGAAGGTAAAATTTTCTTGGAATCAATTCGTCAGTTTGCTAATGATGTTGGTCGCAGAAATGTAATGTTTATCCATTTAACATTGGCACCATATTTGGAAAAGTCTGGCGAATTAAAAACAAAACCAACCCAGATGTCTGTACGCAGTCTGTTGGAAAATGGTATTCAGGCAGATATGTTGATTGTGCGTACCCCACGAATGTTAACTGCATCTGAACGTGACAAAATCGGTATGTTTTGTAACTTGCCCGCAAAAAGTGTTATCAGTGGTATTGATGTTGATAATATCTATAAAATACCATTGGCATACGAAGCACAACATGTATTTGACATAATTGCAGATCACTTTGGCTTGCCTCATGCACGTGGTGATATGACACGTTTTGAAAGGATTGAGAAATATTTATCTGCTGATATTCCAACTGTGACAATTGGTGTTGTTGGAAAATATTTTGATGTTCCGGATGCGTATAAATCTTTGAATGAAGCGTTGTTCCATGCAGGTGTTCAAAACAATGTGCATGTAAAAATAAAAAAGATAAATGCCGAAGATTTCAGTGCAGATAAATGTTCTGATGTTAATGGAATATTGGTCCCAGGTGGTTTTGGCGAACGTGGTGTTGATGGTAAAATTGCTGCGGCAACGTTTGCACGTGAAAATCAGGTTCCGTATATGGGAATTTGTTTGGGAATGCAGGTTGCTGTTATTGATTTTGCAAGAAATGTCTTGGGTATAACGGATGCAAATTCAACAGAATTTAAAAAAGATTGTACCCCCGTTATCGGAATCATTGCAGATTGTGATTCTGAAAATTATGGTGGCACATTGCGACTGGGGGCATATCCATGTGAAATAACCCCAGATACATTGGCACACAAGATATATGGTACAACACAAATCAGTGAACGTCATCGTCACAGATATGAAATGGATATATCTTTGGAACAAAAGTTTGCAGATGCAGGTATGATAATATCAGGGCGCAGTCCAGATGGTCGTTTGCCAGAAATGGTTGAATTAAAAAATCACCCATTTTTTGTTGCAGGACAATTTCATCCGGAATTTCAATCTAGTCCATATACAGGGCATCCGATGTTTAATGCATTTATTGCAGCAGCCAAGGCCAGTAAATAAAAAATCGCCCCGCATGGGGCGTTTTTATTTGCCGAATATAAAAGATTTATTGTTGGATAATTCTATTATTGCATCAATATCATCGTTATCGGATGTTCGTTGACGCTTTACCTTTCCACAAATCTGACATTTATGTGTAATTATAAATTTGTCGCCATCTGCTTCAACAGATATTGGTTCCATCATGCCACCACATGTCGCACTGCGATCGCCTGGATTATTGTCAACATGCCTTGACCACAGACAGTTTGGACAGTGGTTTGTATAACCATTACCATGAACAACTGTGCCACAATGGACACAGTCAAAATCTTCGACAGTCTTTGTAAAACCTTTCATTACAGACCTAATGCGTTACGGTACATTTGTGTTAATTCGTCTGCTTCGTCCAGTTCATCTGGGTCCAGTTTGCGCAAACGTATCATTTGGCGAATATATTTTGGGTCAAATCCAGCAGATTTTGCTTCGCTATAAATCTCTTTAATATCAGCAGCGATTGCCGCAGTATCTTCATTTAATTTTTCAATACGTTCAATAATGCTGATTAATTGTTGGTTGTCAATTGCACCATGATTTGCTTGTTTCATTTCTGTTTTCCCCTTGTTTATTTGATAACTTTATGATATACCATAAAAGACAAAAATCAAGAAAAACAAAAACAGACAGGAAAGTAAATTATGAATAAATATACAAAAATTACTGCATCAATTGGGCCAAACTGTGAAGACAAAGAAACATTAACACGCATGATTCGTGCCGGTGTTAATATGTGTCGGTTGAATTTTAGTCATGATACCGGTGATACCCAAGGTGCCAAGATTGATTTGATTCGTGAAATATCCAGTGAATTGGACATGCCTGTTGCAATAATGATTGATTTGCAGGGGCCAAAACATCGTATTGGAAATTTTGAAACAGAACATAAATACCCATTGGAAATCGGGCAAAAATTTGTTTTCGATTCAGATGATACACCTGGCGATTCAACACGTGTTCAACTGCCTGATACAGATGTATTGGCGTCCTTACACGTTGGCGACAGGGTTTTATTAAATGACGGTAAAATTGAAATGGTTGTGGACAGTGTTGAACCTGATCGTGTCGAAACGACCGTTGTTCGTGGTAATGAAATCTGGTCCAGACGTGGCTTTAATTTGCCAGATACAGAAATTTCAACATCTGTCTTAACCCCAAAAGATAGGGCTGATTTGGCGTATGCTGTTACGAAAAATCCAGATTATGTTGCGATATCTTTTGTACAACGTCCCGAAGATGTTGCCGAGG
>JAFOXU010000018.1 GCA_017425725.1 Alphaproteobacteria bacterium
AACCAACTGGCAAATACCAAACGTTCAAATCTGTTCCAAACCCAGCGCAAACTTGTGCGTTTAATGTCGCAACCCAATCAAATATGATGCTGCTCAAACCTGTGCCACCAACGTACCAGTCTTGTATTGTGACAGTTTGTGTTGGCAAACCAAAGTCAGTTACAAATATCTGTTGTGCATTATCTTGGCCGTTAACCATGATTATTTGATGGTTTGCGTATGTCCAACGCCACTCAGACGTTGAATATCCGCTTTTATATGCAACCTGTGTATATTTGTTAGAACTTCTCTGAAATATGTATAATTCGCCATCGGTTGCGACAATAATCATATCGTATTCTTCCAACGGTACGATTGTCTTGATTGGTTGTGCAAATACTATTTCGTCATCGTTTGTATCATATAATGGCACCTTAAAGTACCCTTTGCGACTTTCTAACAGGTTTTGCTTGATCACATAGTTTTTACATGCCAACAAATGACCTGCACCTTTGTCTAATAACGGTGCTTCGCTTGACCAACCAACCTGATAAAGTGGTAAAGTAATTCTGTCTGACATTATCTAATATCCCAATTTCCGTCTGAATAATTGCTTACATTCCTTAATGCACCACCTGCCAAATCAATATGTTGTGGTGCTTGTCCACGTGCTTCATAATCACGTAATGTGGACAGGTATTCTTGTTCGATTTCACCCCAATTACCCACGTCTTTGTCTTTCAGATAACGATACGCTGTTCCAAGTATAAGTATTTCTTCTGGAATAATCGTTGTATCGGTGCTGTTATCAAACTTTGCTTTACGTGTACCGTTTGACGCGATTACTGGCAATTCGGTGTAATACAAAAACTGTATTTCGGTTTCTGGTGCTAAACCCGGAAAGATATAAATAGACTTGTCACGGATTGTAAATAAACCAGTTGTTCCAACCTGTACACTTGATGCTTTCATAACCATCCACTGATGCATATTTAATGCTTGCATTGGCAATCTTTGATCCATGTTGACCATTGTCGCCGTGTCAATACCTGCACAATCGTCTGCTAATTCTTTAAATGGATATTGATTCCAATCGCCCTCACATTTCCATCGCCGACCATCAGATGCAGCACCTGTCTGTCCAGGTTTTAAACCCAATGTTGCTGGATCAACAGTGGATGTTCCAGCAACTACTACCTTGTATCTGTATTTACCGCTGAATATCACGGTGTTAAGTGCATATGCTGTCCTTTTTGCCCACTCGGCATATGTTGTAAAACTGCATTCGCGTAATAAATCTGATAAACTGTTTTTAAGAATGATGTCGTTAATCAATTCATTCATTATGCGGATGTTTTCCTGCACAATAAGATCGGTTGTCGCAAATGGATTTGGAACGTTTTTATATAATCCTTCACGCGACAATACCACGTCTAACATTTCTTTTACTGTCATTTTCTGTCCTTACAAATAAAAAAAGCCCTATAAATAACGGCACTTTTGCTTTCATGCAGTTGTTTATAGGGTGTTTGTTCACTAAAATCTTTTTTGCCCATTTTTATACAGAACGGGCAAACTGTTTTTTCTGTCTTAACAGATTAAGATGCTGCTATTGTGTAAGCAATGAACGCAGGTGTTACACCTGGAACAATACCTTCTGCAATAACATAGATACCTGCACCTGCTGGGCAAGCAGCCAATGATTTGCATTTCAAATAACCGGCAGCGGACGAACCTTTCAATTCGCCTGCTGGTGTGACATATACTGTACCGGCAGAAATGCTGGAAGATCCAGTGTTAACTGCAAATACTGCAATTCCATCACGGAAGCAATCATGTTGACCTGGTTTTGCACCGTATGCTGCCAATTCTTCGGCAACAACTGGTTCTGTTAAGTTAATAGTTGTAAAAGCCATTTTAAACTCCTTAAATTCAATATTTGGTTAATATAACCCCGATTACTCGGGGTTGTTTATTAAGAACCTACAACTACACCTTGGAATGCACGGCCAGATGTGGTCATGTTACCAGCCCACAACCATGCTTCGCTGTAAAGGTCTTGGTTGATTGAATTTACGCGTTCTTTCTTCGCTGGGTTACGGCGAACGTGTGGACGCAAATATATGAAGTCTGTGTTCAATACATATGCGTGGTTCGCTGGGATTTTACCAGACATAGAAGCAGCGGCGATACCTTGATCACAGAACATTGGCAAACCGTTGATAGCCAATTCCATGAATCCGCCTTTGCCTTCTGTTGAAACAAAACGTTGTTGTGCAACCAATGCTTTGTAGTAGTTTGTGTACCATGCATTGTCAACAAAGACTGCTTTTGGTGCATCTGCATTACGTGTTGTTCCCAAGATAGCGTCATTCAATTTTTCGATAACGTTATCAGATGCAAATGTGCATGTGCCTTTGTAGTTTCTCCACCAAGCATTGTCAGCAGCAGAAGCATCGATTCCACCAACAGTACCACTGGATGGTGTATCAGATACTAAATAACGCAAACCGCCAATTTGCAAAGCGTCAGAACCGTCAGAATAAACGTCTTCTGCCAAACCATTTTGCAATGTTTTTGCACCGTTTTTGATTTTTGCAGCAATCAAGTCAATCATACGTGATTTACCTTCGTTTGCCATCAATTCAGATCCAGTTACAACCATAGTAACTGCAACTTTTTTACGTGCAAAAGATGCTGCTGTTGCGAATTTCTTGGATTCCAAATCCCATGCTTGTGCGCCGTCATAACGGTTGTAAGCACCATTTTCTGCAAATTCCAAGTTTTGTAAGATTTCGACACCGCCATCTTCTGTTTTGACGTTGCCTGCTTTTTTCAAGAAAGTCAACAATTTGCTGTTGGCTGTATAGTTGTCTTTCAGAACATCTGTATAATTATCAATAGATGTAGAATACAGATTTCCAAAGTTTGGATTTCCTGCCATTTTATATCCTTTTTGTAAAAAATCCTGTTAATCGATACCCTTCCGGGCGTTTTTACTTTTCGGATATACTTTGTTTCACGCTATATACCATACGTGTTTGTTTATTGATTAAGTGTTTGTTTTTCAAAATGTAATTTAATACGGTTGTTTTTCCATTCGTCTTTTGTCATTGACCATATTGCCAATGATTTGGGAGTTTGACGCAAGGTTCCAGTGTTTATAAACCCTACGCCTTTCACGAATCTCTGTGCCTGGGCATTATCTTCTTCAATGTACGTATTTACGATACTGCCCATGCTAAATAATGTTGACATCACGATAAATATTATCTCTGGATTACATACAAACTTGTCCAGTATTACGTGATCATAGTTGATTGTGTCGCCATGCACTGTAATCAGGCCGTAATATCTATCATCTTCGTATATTATCTGACACTGTGGATCAAACACAATATGTGGTAAATATTTACGCATAATGCTTGCCGCCTGAAAAAATGCAGGTGCGTCACTACCAACTAATATCATTGCTCTTAACCCTTACTGTTAAATCGTCATCATCGACTAATTGCATACGATTTGCTTCAAGCCCTTTCTTAATATCGGCTGAAACATTTTCTTGCATACGTTCACGTTTTTCTGCTTCCGTCAACACACGCTTTTCATCACGGTCTTTGTAAATGCTCTGGCACAAATACAAGAACGCCTTGCCACCATGTGAATATTCGTCATGGACAATGTTCTTTGTGTCTAACACACCGTCTTTGTAATCATAACGCATATTCATAATGCATTCGATACCGCGTACCAAGTCCTTGTCAATATCGATAATTGGTATCATAGACCTTGCAATATCGATTTGTTCTTGTTCGCGTATGCGTTGCAGTGTTATGCAATTAAAACCAATCTCGCGCATTCTGGCAACTCTGGTATTACCGTATGCCCATTCTGTGTTAACACCGTCATGTGGAAAGAATACTGTGTCATATTTGTATTCTTTGCTTTTTAACTGGTCAACCCAATAAGGCAATGCTTTCATGGTATCTTCCATGTAATTGATGACTTTAACCCGTCCATCAATCCATTGGTAAAACCAGATTGCAGTTGCGTCTGTATGCCCTATATCCCATGCTGTATAAACGGGATAGCGGTTGTCATACTGAATACTCTGCTTTGTAGCATTAGGATATTTAGCAAATTCAACCGCTAACACACTGCCTCGCGCCTCTTCGCCAAATTCCCCATACAAAAATCGTGTCTGCTCGTGCGCCGGCAATTCCTTCAAACTGTCGATATAATCATCTGGTAAGTATTCCAGATTATCCAAAGGATTAAGGCGTACGTTCGCATATATCTTTTTATCCAACTGTTTTTCTGGATCAAGTGGCGATTGAAACAAGAAATGTTCTTTGTACGTCCAGTGTCCTTTGTGTGGTGGATTCTCAATTACGATTTCCATCAACTTTAAATCGCGATCATATTTCCAGTGTTTTACTTTCTGCGCTAAACGTGTGCGCAACTTCTGTAATGCCTCATAATTAACTTCTGATGCTTCGTCAATCAGTATTGTGGCATATTCAGTACCCAATAACTTTTCAACTTCTTGTTCGTTTCCTATGGCTCTAAAATGGATTTCTGAACCATTTGGCAATGTAAATATGTTGGTACTGTTATTCATACCACCATTACACCAATGCTCATAAAGCCTTGGATAATATAAACGCAATAACTTTGGCATTGTATCCAGTATTATCGCATTACGCACCGCAGTAAAAGTATCACGCGCAATCAAATGCCGTGATCCTGGATAATAAACTGCTCTTTTTAATAATTTCCTACACCCACGAAACGTCTTACTTGAACGCGAACCACCATAAAGCAATAATCTGCGTACATCGTTATTGTGCTTAAAGCAATTATCAAACTTTTCTATGCGTTCATCTCTGTCTGCTATCTGTTCGGGGGTTAATATGATATTGCTCATATCTCATCATCCCCCGGTTCAACAACAAACTGAAATCCGCCAAGCATAGTTGCTTTTTTATCACTCTTTGCAGATTCAAGTACCAATTTTGCAGATTCTTTATCGCCTTTTAATGCTTTATTGGCATGTACGGCCATAATAAGTTCTGCAACGGTTGCTTCTTTTACAGGCACTGCACCATAATCATAATCAGAAACGTCTGTAACCTGCTGTTCTAATACCATACGCGCAATTTCGGCTATCTCACGTTTCTTGCGCCGTGCTTCCCCAGATGCAATACCACCAGCAATGGCAATTTCTCTTTGCTCTGTCTTTGTTCGCTGATTCATTGGGATAAGGTTTTGTTCATTTGCCATAACCCTACCTCTTGGTTAAACTAATCGTCTAAACCCATCGCACGTAATGCGTCTTTTACCGAACGTTCTGCATATCTTTGTGATTGCTTGTTCATGTTTTCTGGTGTAAATTCTTCGATTTTATCAATCTCTTCGTTATTTACCGGATTGCTTGCCTTTGGCGCAACAACCTTTGCCATCTTCTTTTCAGCAATATTTTCTATAACTGGTGCAGGTTCTGTCGCTTTTGGTGTTCTTACCATGTGTTCAAACAATTCTGCCGCACGATTGATAATTGTAATGTCTGATGAATTTGGATCTGCTTGACGTTCCATCTGTATCTGACGTATGAATTTATCTGATAATGCAGGATCATCAACCAACGCTTTAATACCTGGTGTGTTTTCTACATAATCAGCAATCGCGTTTTGTACGTCTGTGTCAACTTGTTCCGGTTGAACGTATTTTGCTTGTCTTGCTTCGTATTTTGCCTGCGCAGCCGATGCATAATAGTTTTCAGGTATATCGCGTGGTTTCATATCGCTTTTAGTATCAATGCCATATGTACGTGCAATTTCATTGATAACTGCAACTGGATCTTCAAATCTGATAAGTCCACCAGCAATCATTTGTCTTGCTGTCAATGTTGGTTTATCGTTTAATGATTGAACTATGTCAATGCAGTTACGGATAACTTCGCTTTCTGGTATGTTACTTGCCTGTGCAACTTCGGAAATATAACCTTGTACTGGTTCTATTGTCTTGCGGAACATCTTTGCGTTGTGTTCTGCTTCATTTGCACGCAAGTAATTACGTTCATTTTCTGCGGAAAGACGGACAAATTCATCTTTTGTTTCTTTGTCTGCACTTTCCCAGTGACTTTTAACAAAATCGCCCTTTAATTGTTTTGGTGCCGCAATGCTTTCTTCTGTTGGTGTTTCGTCTGCCTTGGCTTCTTCTTTTGGCTCATCGGCAACTTTTTCAGGTTCGGTTTCAGTTTCCACTGGTTTATCTTCCACTGGTGCTTCTTCAACCGGTTCTGTTTCAACAGGTTTTTCTTCTACAACCGCTTCTTCTGTGGCTGTCCTTTCTTCTGCATCAAAAGCAGATGCGACTACATCGCTGATTTTGTCTTCCATGCTCATACCCCTTTGGTGTTTGTTTTTTATTTGTCTTCTAACGCATCAACGCGCTTAACAACGCTGTCCAACTTTTCTGCAAACATAGACAGTGCTGATAAAATCTTATCTTCCTTGCTGATTTCTGGCTTTTCTTCTTCTTTTTCTATAACAATGCCATCAATCGCATTTAACTTTTCAATATCTTCCAGATTTAATTTCAACGAAAAATCTGATATAAGTGGCCAATATTCTGGATGGCTTTCTGGTAATCTAATTAGGTTTTTGTTGTGTTCTATACGATCACGAAAGTTTTGAATTAACATCATTTCTTCGCGACTGTATTCATTGCGGTGCAAAGGTTGATGTTTTTCAAAGTCTTTCCATGTTTTTGCGTAACGAACCTGATGTGCCATTGTGACTTCTACGTCCATCCAATCGGCACGCCCTGTGTCACTGTTGTTAATCAACATAAATGGCAACAGAATGTAATTGTCTTTTTCGTTTTGATATATTGCACGCCAATAAAACTGTGGATGTAAATCGGTTTCGCCACGGATACGTATATCGTCTGAATCATAATGTTGTTTGTCTGACATAGTTGCTCTAATCCTCGTCATATTTTAAAAGCAGTCTTTCGGCTGCTTGTTGTTTTAACTTTTCCGGTATCTTTCTGCCGTGCAGGCGCATGGCAAATCTAAACTTACCGGTTAAATTCTGCTTGATGTCGGCTTTTTCTACGGATGCTTTAACAATACGATCAACTTCTTCATCGCGTCCGCGTGCTTGCCCTTGTTTAATGTATTCGTTGTGCAACATTAAATCTTCAACGGTCACGTCTTCGGGCAGTAATTGTTGGTTTGTTTCAAAACAGAACTCTTGTAATTCTTGATCTGTCATTCACGTACCATCAATACGTTTTCGTCAAATATAAACGTAATGCCTTCGCCAACGTATGCGGTCTTTTTTATATACCCAACAATATCGCCGACCTTATAATCTTTTCCGCACTTATCGCCTTTTGCGATCACTTTGGCAAATGTTAAATCAGATACGTCAAATGCATCAGTATCTGGCAATGGTTCAATCTGAACCAAATCTTTCAATACTTTATATTGCATAGTGTGTCCTTTTGATTAAAATCGCTTGCTCTACTGCGGTCTTATACGTTTGTAAAACCAAGTTAATCGGTTCTATAACGTTTGCCGACACATTCTTAACGTTTACGGCTTTGCGTATTACATGCCATACTTTATGCTTTGTTGGGCTAAACGCTTCTAATGCCTGTCCTGCGCCCGGAACATATCCGTCATATGCTTGAATCACGGCTAATATCGCGTCTTCCAAACGGTCTTTTAATTCAACCATCTGTGCGGACGTTTCTGCACCAACATAAATCTTTGCAATCTTGCTCTCTAAACGTGCCAATCTTTCTTTGCACCATGCTTTTTCGGCACCTGATAATGTCTTTTCTTCGTTCTTGATTGCTTCCACTAATTGCTTTGTTTCCGCGTTGGCACTGTATTCAAATGTCGCCATACGCTTTGTAACATGAACCTTTGTAATAAGCGGTGCTATGATCGATAAATCAGCCGTTAAATCTGCACGCTTTGCACCAATAAGGCTTGGTGTTATGTTACAGAATTGACCAACACCGTTAATGTGGTTTTGAACCAATGATGCTAATGCCTGTTCATCGCATTGACCAATACAGATAAATGGTCTGCCTGCTTTCATGGCCTCGCTTGCCACCGGCGCAATGTCAGACAAAGTCAGATATTCTTTTACCAACACCACCGGATTAACCATTTCCACACCGGTCTTGGTGTTTACAAATGCCTGATTGGAATATCCTGCGTCTAAAACATAGCCCTTAATCTGTTCGGCTGTAATACCATCTTGTTCGCGTTCTTCAACAATGTAATGACCGTCTTTTCCATTACGCGCAACAACTTCTGCTACGGCATGTGATATTTTCTTGTCGCCGTTTGATGACACCATCGCCAAATTAAACAATGTGTCATAGTTTATTTTGGTCTTGGCTATGTTTTTCAAAAACTTTTCTAATTCGCCTTCCAAAGATTGCAATACATACAAATCTTTCAGATCATAATCAATCAAATGTGCTAATAATACTGCTACGGACGTTGTGCCATCGCCAACTTCACGAACTTGACGTTTGCATACCTGACGTACAAAATTCGCGCCTGCGCTTTGATCTGTCAAAGATTGTGATACTTTGTATCCGTCTTTGGTTAATATCGTTTCGGCTTTATTGGTATTTGGATTATTTGTTGTGATCGAAACCAATTTACCATTTGGGCCTAATGTTGAACCAATAATTTTAACCGCACGTTTAATTTGTGCTTTGATTCTTATATTGCTCATAATAACACCTTTGTCTTCTTGGTGGGGTGACCCGGGTTATAGAGCATCATCCAGTCACCCCGAACTTGGTGGGCCAATATTCAACCTCAGAAGGGAAAGGAGAAATGAAAAAGTGTTCAGGTTTTTTTTATTGGCCCATAAAAAAATACCACCAATAAAATCGGCGGTATAAAATTCGGGTACCGTAGGAGGCATCCCCCAGCACCCGAAACTCTTGACAACCCTGTTATTTTAAGAAAAAGTACTTTTTCTCTTTTTTGTATACTATTGCTAGTATATGAAATAGTATAGTCATTATTGCAATTTTTTCAACATAAAAAAATATCCGAATCAAAAAAAGCCCAGAAATCTCACATTCGCACAAAATCTGCACAAATTTTATAAAAAATCCCTATATTCTGCGACAAACCACGCGACTACGGATCAGAAGGTTGAGGGTTCGAATCCTTCTGGGCGCGCCACGATTTACCGCAGATTTCTGCGGTTTTTTAATGTTTTTACTGTGGCAACCTGTATCCGTATTTTTCGCTTTTTTTGTCAAAAAATGGGTGTTTTTAGGGGTATTTTACATAAAATCTGCACAAAATCTGCACAGTATAACTCATTGTTATTACTTAATTTGTGTATTTTTGGGTAAATATTTTCTGCACAAAACTATTTATCAAACAATGCAGTTAATGCTGCTTGCGATTCATTATTGACCAAGTGTGCATACTTGGTTGTGATCGATATATCACTGTGTCCTAAAACGTTCTGTACCACACGCAGGTTTCCTGTCTTTCGCAATAGCCATGTGGCTGTCGTGTGGCGTAATGTATGAAAATTTCTGTATGGCACCTTTGCCCTTTCAAATGCAGCATGCCATGCCATTTTTATATCACGTATCTTATGTCCTTTGTACGTAAACACGTATTCGTGATCACGTGGCAAAGATAATAATAATTGCTTTAACTGTGCAACCATTGGTACAGAATGCGGATTGCCGTCTTTGCCCATGTAAATAATCTGGTTGTTATCCCAATCTATCTGATCCCATTTAAGCGACAATATACGACCACGTCTTAAACCGGTATAAACAGCCGTCAGTATAATCGGCTTTAAATGTTCCGCAGACGCATCGATAACTTTCTGCAATTCATCCCAGTCTTTGAAATACTTAATGTTTTCTTTTGGTTCTTTTAATCGGAAAGACAATATCTTGAAATCAGGTATGCGACAATCCCATCTGTTCTTTGCCCTGGTGCAGATTGCCGACAATAAACATAAATATCTGTTGGCTGTCGCATTTGATCTACCAGCATTGGTAAACGTGGTCATCAAATGGTTAACATCGTTCTTTGTAATCTGTGATAATAATATATCCCCGTCAATGATAGTTAACAGCCGTCTTAACTTGCTAAACACATCAACGGAATAAGATAAATTCTGCCCATATTCTGTCCACCACTTTGCACATGCAGAATCAAGTGTGATTTCGTGTGTGACGGCTGGGGAATTACGTATAGCGTTTATGCGTTTAATGCAGTATTCTTGTGCGCGTTCGATGTCTGTTTCGCCACTAGATTCGCGAATGATAACTCTGCGTCCTTCAACAACGAACGAGATATACGCGTGCCAGATTTCGCCACGTTTGTATAATCTGTATGGTGCATTTGTGTTATTGTTTGCCATCTATCAAGATCCTCTTTTCTGAAACGCACACCCTTTCCGTATGGCTTTTCTGGTATTCTACCTGCTTCAACTTCCTGTATAAAGACTTTTAACGACATTTGCCCAGTTTGTTCGCGTAAATACTTTATGGCTGCGTTCTGTGTATATAGTTTATTCATGTTCGTTTCCTTTACTTTTGTTTTTTCTTAACTATGTTTCTTAAAGTATTTTGCTATTTTGTCTGATACGATTTGTATTTCCCAGAATAAAAAATATATATCTAATTCTTTTCTTCCAATCCACTTATCATACCAAAAACCAAAGCGGCAAGATTTCCACCAGACAGATATGTCTAGCCACCAGTAGCATTTTTTTGTTTCCCAATGCGTTCTCATTTTACTTCTCCTATTTCTGTAATTGCTTTTTTTGCTCTATCAACCATATCTTTGCCATAAGTCAAATCATTTGCAATTTCATTTAAGGCATTGAAAGCAATATAAAATCTTTCTTTAATAGCAAAAGGTGGCTGGTTGGTTTCTGGTTTGTATTTACTTAAATCCATGGTAATTTCAAAGCCAATTTGTAATGTTTTGTTATCGTAAAAACCTAATTTCCAACCTTTTTCAGTATATTCTTTTAATAACTTTGACATATCTGCTTCGTCATCAACGGTTATGGTTGTGCGTTCATATACTTTTATTGTTTTTTTGCCACGAATATAATTACTTTTTTGTGTGTCTTGGTGTATTATCATCTCTGTTTCTCCTTTATTGTTGTCCTAGTGTGCAGAATATACCGCATTCAACATAGCACGATTTTGGTTTTCTGCCCACTGCATTTTCTGGTAATTCGTCTAAAAAGATATGTCTTGGTTCATTGCCTGCACCTAAATCAACCAGACGGCAACCCAATCTGCGTGATTGTTCTGCTCTCTGCTTGAATATTTCAGGGAAGTGTTTGCGAACCATTTGCCAATACCACACTGAGCCAGATTTTACACAGCCAATGCAGTTTGCATTTGGAAATTCAAACTTGGTGTATATCTCTGGCAATTTTATACCTGCCATTTCCAATTCGTTGAAACAGCGGTGTTTATCCCACCCAGCATCTATCAGCGGACAAATCAGTTTGTATCCCTTGTTCTTTGGTGCAGAATTAAATCTATCCTGTCGTTGTTTTTCTTCCACTGTATAGCCCATAACAATCGCATCTGTATCTTTATTAAAGCCGTTGTCGTTTTCCCATTGTGAGCGTGCATTTTGCTTTAATTCCAGTGTGCAAGGTGCGAAGTGTGGTGTGGACATAACTCCGTATTCATCAAACACCTTTGTAATATCGCAGTGCTTAAAACAGGGATTAGTAGCACTTTCAATTTTGATACCAAGCCACTTTTCACAATCTTCCAAGAACCGTTTATTGTCTTCGTGTTCGTTTATAACAGGGTTATTTACAACACGGATATTCTCTCTGCCATATTTTTCAATGGTTAGTTTCGTGGCACAGGCACTCGCTGCACCGCAAGAAAACCAACACACTATCATCTCTGTTTCTCCTTAAATTGAATAACCAACTGTAATTGTTTTTCGAACGGAATTAAAAGTTGTCCGTCTTTCTTCCTTTCTGGTTCTGTCATTGTTCTCATCATATTAGTTCTCCTTATCTATCATTAACCAACAGATAACCATCAATCCAAATAATACCCAAAACATTTTTAACCCTCCCTTGTTGTTTATTTCACTGCCAGATTTTCCTTGTTAACCAGATATGCACCATCGATTGTACGTCCTGCTTTCAACGCTTCCTTAATCGCAACCTTGTCTGGTGCGGTTGTGGAATTGGTGCGCATAAACTCTGGGTTGTTAAAGTCAGGCGATACCCACACGCTACTGCTTGTACGTGTGCCGACTGTGAATGTACCTGCGGTTATCTTTTTTTTGCCTGATCGGGTAAGCATAGACATTATGTACTGCTCTAAACGTAATAATGCCTTGCTTTCCCTTTCGGCTTTTTCGGACAACCGATTGCTTTCTGCACGTAATGCATCAATTTCAGATTGCTTACGCGCACGTATCTTGCATAATGATTCCAGGCCGTTTGTAATTGTATCTGTACGGGCCTGCATAAGATTATCCAGGGCTGTCTGGTCTGGTTCTTCTTCGCCATACAATAACTCGCTGATGGCGTTATCTAATAATTCGATCTCTTCATACAATTTCATCCTATGCCTCCATTTGTAAATCATTCAAAATTTCGGCTTTACGTGCAGATGCCAACGGTATCAATTCATTGATATTCGGATTACCTTTCTGACTGTTAAGTATTTCTGAAATGTTGGCCAATGTGGTGCAACGTTCCATTTCGCCACGGAAAGCATTAACCGACATCCAATCGTCTGGACGCGCTGTCGCAGGTGCAACAAATGGAATTTCATCGCCAACCAGGTCTTCTATTTGTTTATCGGCTTTCTTTGGTGTTGGTTTTTCTGTTTTAAGCGGTGTTTTTGTGCCAAAGGTATAAACTGTCTTTCCTTTGCCGTTCACGATTTCCAGCGCGATTATTTCGCGGTTATCGTTGTATTCAATCTTTGATACAGAAAACTTTTCATTACATGTATATTTTTGGCCAAATTGTTTTATTTCAACATAATCAGATGAAATCCAAATAAATGGCGCAGTATATAATTCACGACCAATTCCCCATTTAAACCCGGCGCGTTTGAAAGCGTCTGATGCTTCGCCTTTCTTTTCGTTGCCTTCGCCGTCTTCACGTGATTCAATACCGCAATCTTGTTTCCAAACCCATTGACCCTTGGTTTGTTCCCAAACACCAATCTTGCAATACATATTTCCTTTGATTTCTTCGTATTCACACTGCCAATTATTCGCACCAAACTCTTCATCCAACACGTCCATGTCGGTACGTGCGGTTTTATATAACAATGCAACCAGGCCATTTTGCTTAACCTGTTTTACTTTAACTTCGATCTCGTTCGCTTTAAGTAATCTCATTTTATTCCCCTTTGTTTTGCTCTAATATCGTTTGTAAAAAGTTTTTTATTGCAGTTGCAGACACTTTTGGGTTTTCTGTTATGCCGTCTACAACAACCTCTATTGCAGTCCTGTAAATAAGTTCTTTGGTCATCTTACGCGTCCTTTGTTAAGTTGCTGATGCCGTATATGCACCCACCTATGATGAGTGCATAACCTAAACTGTGTACTATTGCGTAAACTATTTGTGCTGTTGTCATTTGTGCCTCCTACTTATGCGTTTAATACGTTTGTTTTATATTCACTGCGTTCCAGATCGTATAATGAATATGTTTTGTCGTCATATTCGTATTCGCATACCTGATCACAGAACCAACCGTTTGGATTTTTTGTCATTTCACTCATTAAATGGTATTGGCCACAGTTTTCGCATTGGCGCATATTGTCATCAAACCAATCAGTAACCAGACCGCGTAATTCTTCGGCTGTTGTGGTTTCGTTTGAACCGTCTTCTACATATTGGATACAAGAATCCAATTCTTCTGTTGTTGGGAATCTGAAAATCAATTTTTTGATTTCGTTTGCAATAATTTTATTCATTTTATGCCTCCTATATTGCGAAAGATTATCTTTTTTTATCTTTCGTTGTCTATTATAAGATATTCTTATATTATTGTCAAGCACAAATATAAGATATTCTTAAAAAATATTGCAATTTATAAAAAATGCTGTTAATAATAAAAATGAGTTATCGCATATCCGATAAAAAAACCGCCCAATCGGGCGGTTATATTTTAAAACCTATCCATTACTTTTTCTTTGATTTTTCTGGATCTAAAACATGGTTTGTGCAATCTAAAATTAAAACAACAAGTGGCAATAATATAAATATTAAAGCCCAGATTCCTAAAATACCAACGAAAAACGATATAAAACCGTCTAATCCAAAGAAAAACATAGCAATGAAGCCCATAATTATTGCGATAGACAACACTTTGGGTAAAACATCAAATGCGTCTTTAATATCATCAATAAAATCTTTCACGCTATTTTCCTTTTATACCTGATTGAAACGCTTGCATAACAGAAAGCAACTCTTTTATCTTTCCTGCGTCTGTTATATTCTGCTGGTAAAAATGGTCAACCAATGCAGCCCTTTGTTCTGGTGTTATTTCATAACCGTTTTTTTCAAAAAACTCTTTCACAATGTCCGCAATCATTAAAACATCAGACGTATTAACGCTTTTTTTAATATTAACAGACGGTTTTTCTGGGTTCCCAGCAACATATGCAACAAAAGATTCTGTATTATACCCTAAAAATTCAGCCGCCTTTAAGATTTCAGATGTTTGAAATTCGCGTAGTTCTGGATGATTCAATGTCACATTAAGTTTTGATTGGGTAATACCAATTGCTTCGGCAAACTCCGTCTGCGTTTTACCTAATTCATTTAATCTAATTTTTATAAAGTCGTATTTCATATTTTTATTATACTTGCTTGCTTTTTTTATTCAATTTCGATTTTCTTATATTTTTTTATTGACAATCTTATAAGATTATCTTATAATGCTATACAAGAAAGGGGACACAGTATGTTGCAAAAGATTTCAAAATCGCAGAAATTAAATACAAATGCTTTTGTAGCATATACCAAAACTTTCACAAAGTTTTTAGCCGTAGGTATTTATTATACCACGGCTTTTTTGCTTGTCAACTAGGGCAAGTAAAAACGGGATCACGGAAAAATCTCCTTCCTATTCTTGTAACATCGTGATCCCAACAAAAGTTTCCGATGGGGTGGCCATCCAATCCTCCACCCCAAAGGATTAAGAAAGGGATTGGAAAGGGAAACGAAGGATTGGATAATGAAACTTTTTATAGATACAAATTGGTATGATATGATTCAAGATTTACCACAAGAAAAGCAAATCGAAATTATGCGTGCTGTTTTTGCTTTTCCTAATGGCGATTCTGATACACATATTTGGAAAAAAGTTATTAAACCACAACTAGAACAATCCGCAAAATTATATAAAGAAAAATATGAAAGATTTGCTGAAAATCGTAAAAAAAGATGGCAACAGAAATCTGAACAGATATCTGATCAGAAATCTGAACAGATTTCGAACAGATATCAAAATGTAAATGTAAAAGATAATAATAATACTAGGAAAGAATCTAGTAAAGAATCCACTACGCGTGCGCATAATGCACTTGAAGTATTTGGTAATTCTTTCAAGGCAACTGATGCTGTTGTTGATATATTTGACCGTCCTGATGGAACTACACGCGAAGGCATCCGTATTAAAAATCCACGCCTTATGGCTTTCGTTCGCCAAAGATTTGATAGTAACGTTTTATCAAAAGTGTCCGATTGGGCTATTGATCACAACCAACGTGGTCACACTTACAACGCTACATCATTACTGAAATTGCTTTGCAAATTCCAAAGCAATGTTGAACCCACAATCAACTTTAACAGTGTTCAGGCGGAATATCTAACGTTTGAATACAAACAACCGCAAAAGTAGGAGGCATACTATGAAACTGAGAGTATATTCAACATCTGGCCCAGCATGGCAACCAGTCAAAAACGGCAAACCATACAACAAATTTGTCGGCACAATCCAATTTTCTGACGTTGAACGCGTAATGTTTGGTAAACGCTACAACGCGACAGTGTCTGGCGACACACGTGAACAAGTGATAGAAAAACTTGATAAATACTATATCGGCGAAATCGTTGATATTAACCCAGAAAAATTACATGGACTTATGGGGGGTGACCAATGAAATACAGACCAGCGGACACCGTCCATATCGAAACCACATACAACACACTACGCCACAGTATCTTAACTGCCCTGGAACGTGATACCGGCAACTTTGATATTGTGGATGAAATACTGCGTGTTTTGTCTATACGCGTTAATAAACGAAATAACGCGTCTGTGTGGGCAAATAATTTTCGTGGCACAACTACACCAATAAAACACATAATGCGTGTCACGACACGAATTTAAGGGGGTAATTACGATGTTTTTTAAATCAACTACACCTTATCGTGAAATACAGAACTGGATAACGGTTCAACTGCCTGCGGTATATCAATCTGCCAAGAACGGAATTGATATTGAAATCAAACCACATCACAACAAACGCAGCAATCAACAAAATCGGTTTTTAATGGCCATTATGGTTGCGCTGGTGCGGTTCTGTAATGAAACAGGATATATACCTGCCGGGCTTTGCCGTTGGGTTATTCGACCAACCGTCTTGAAAGAATACTGGAAAGGCAGATACGGTATAACCATAACCCAAAACATGGACACTGTCGCGTTTGGTCGCTTTATCGACTTTATCCAGCGCACACTGGTCGAAGAAACATCTGGCGAATGGGAAGTTTTAACCCCAGATTCCGCATATATCCAATCACTTTTAGCCGAAGGGGGATTTTGATGCTAGACGAATACATAAATCGTATTATCAATGCCGATTGCCTTGACATCTTAAAACAGTTGCCAGACAAGTGTGTTGATTTGGTGCTTACTGACCCACCTTATGGCGGTGGTGGAAAAGAAAAAGCATTTGCAGACGGCGATAATCGCTTTGGTGGCAGGTTTGATAAATATAAAGCACAAGAAATAAAATGCGTCAGAACTGGCGGTAATTGGAACCATAAATACGAAGATATTCAAAAAATAACTGATTGGGACTACGCACCTTCACAGGAAGTATTTGATCATATTTTTCGTGTTTCAAAAAATCAAATTATCTGGGGGGGGAATTACTTCGATTTACCGCCAACACGGTGTTTTAACGTATGGAAAAAATTAACAATATCGGAAAATTTCACAATGGCAATGGCAGAGTACGCATGGACAAGTTTTAATGATAACGCAAAAGTATGGGAATTTGCACCACAAGATTCCGAACGCTTTCATAAAACACAAAAACCGCTTGGCTTGATAATGAAACAGATTGAACTGTATTCCAAACCTGGCGATTTAATCCTTGATTGTTTTTCTGGTTCCGGTACTACCGCAGTCGCTTGTCACAAATTAGGCAGGCGGTTTATTTGTGTCGAATTAAACCCTTATTATTACGAAAAATCAGTCGAACGGCTGGAACAAGAACAACGCCAACAGACATTGTTTTAGGAGGTACAAAATGACCAAACAAAAAGAATATTTTGATAAAGAATACCTAGATCTTCTTTTTAATTCTTTTTATGGCCCGAACAGCGCATTAAGAGCCATTATACGTGAAGACCTTAAACAAATACACAAACATCGCCATTTGCGTAACCCAAAGCCAAAAACATATGGCCCAACACAAAGGAAACGCGCATGACACAGACCGAACATTCCTTACAAAAGCAAATTGTCCAATTATTTCGCACGATGGGATTCAAAGTATTTGTGCTTGATGCCGTCACTGGTGTTGGATACTTCCGCCAAGACGATAAAAAACGCTTTGCTTTTCTGGCTGATCTGAAAGCACGCGGTTATACCAAGGGTCAACCTGACCTTTGTGTTGTCCGCAACAAAGTATGGTTTATCGAACTTAAAAAGACACCGAAATCAAAGATTGGTGCTGAACAACTGGATATGCAGGACTGGCTTCACGAACATGGCCACAATGCTGCAATTATCAGCAGTATTGAAGAAGCCATGCGGATAGCAAACAACCCACTAAATTAACAGGAGGCATAAATGATAGACCAATATATAAACAAAATTATAAATGCTGATTGTTTGGACATATTAAAGCAGTTGCCAGATAAGTGTGTTGATTTGGTGCTTACTGACCCACCGTATGGGATTGGTTATGATAAAAAAGCCACTAGATATAATGGAACGTTTCAAGGAAACGGGTTGGCTAGACGTGGCGTTTATAAAGAATGTGATTGGGATAAAAAAACGCCAGACAAAGAAGTGTTTGATGAAATTTTAAGAATTAGCAAAACACAAATTATATTTGGTGGAAATTATTTTGCAAATATGTTGCCAAATAGTAAACATTGGATTGTTTGGGATAAACAAACAAATGGAGATTGGGCAGATTGCGAACTTGCTTGGACATCGTTTGGTAAACCTGTAAAAAAATATGAATATCTGTGGAATGGTATGTTGCAAGAAAATATGAAAGAAAAAGAAATACGCATACACCCAACGCAAAAGCCAGTTGGTTTATTTATGAAAATCTTACAAGATTACAGCAAAGAAAACGACCTTGTCCTTGATTGTTTCAGCGGCTCAGGCACAACAGCAGTTGCCTGCCACAAACTCAAACGCAGGTTTATCTGTATTGAAAAAGACCCTGAATACTGGAAAGCCAGTTGCGAACGATTAGAACAGGCACAACGCCAACAAACACTATTTTAACACATACACACAAAAGGACAGGAAATGGAACTTAATAAATGTTTTTACTGCAAACAAACGCCAACAATCGTTAGATTGCCGGGCGACCTGTTTTACGTGCAATGTACGTGTGACAAACATGGGTTATATGATTACCTTGGCGCAACAAAAAATCTTGCGATTGACGCATGGAATCGTGGCAACTATTCACGATCACAGTATAACAAAGGGGGGGAATAATGCGAAAGAAACAAACAAAATATCCCGAACTTGACCGCTGGTTTAACGAAGGTCTTTTTGTCCGCCGCCAATTCAACGGTCAATCGTTTTCAGTGGCACAGCAACTATGGTACGTAAACCACCTGCGTGATCGCTATTTAACAAACGATGGTGTTGGTTGTATCTGGGATTTTGGAAAGGTCGGTGGTGGTTCTGACGTTCCATTTATCGAAAGGTTTGGCTGGATGCGCGCAAAGATTCTTGACGGGTTCAAACATGTTCCAAATGCCGATTTGCGTGACGTTATGTGTGCAATGATTTTGTGTGAACAAAAACCGTTGCCGTCTGCACATGAAATCGCACGTTGGTCGGGCTTTGCTTGGGAACAGTTTAAATACGATTTTGCCCGTGGTTTATTTGAAATGAACAAAGCAAAGGTGGGAATGCATGTATAAATACGATCTAAAAAACAATCCGGATATCGCACGGGAACGGCACAACGCACAAAACCGTGAATGGTATCGTAAACACCGCGAACAAAAAATGGAATATCAACGACAATACAGACAAAGGAAGAAAAAACAATACAGACCCTTAACAGAAATAGATTTGAAATGGTCTTTAATGACCGGCAAATCAATCCCTGTTGTTGAAATCAACGGAAAATATTACGTAGATATAGAACGAGATATAAAAGGATTAACAAATGATTAAACCAATCGACCTTACACGCAAACGCAGTTTTGGATACATTAACTGGTATTCTGACCGCACCGAAGAAAGACCTGGTGTCGAAGTGCTTGAAAAAAAGATTAACGAAATAATTGAAGCAATTAACTATCTGTTAACAAGAAAGGATAAGAAATGACAAAAACAACTGAAAATATACTAATTGCTATAATAGAAATAGTTACAGGAATTATAACTATTGCTATTTTTGCTGCTTTTATATGGTTCCGCGCATGGCAGGCAGATTATAATTTTCGCTGCTTTACTGCCAATGATCCTGCGACATGTGCAACCATTAAAAACAAATAAAAAAACCACCCTTTCGGGTGGTTGCACTTTTTTAACACATTATCATAACAAAGCGGAGAACCTCTTTGTTACATCCATCATTTTAAAATACGTTTTGCCTTTCTGCAAGCAGATTATATTCCTATGGCTTGAACACACGATTAAACGATGCTGGTGCATAAATAGACAAATGGCACCACGTTTTCGTGTATTCTGGTGATTCCATCCACAAACCGCATTCTACTAACTTGTTCGGATTTGCTTTTAACCATGCTTTCAATTTACCGTCTGCGTCTGCTATGTCCACTGCTGCACCATACAAATGCGATGAACCCATTGCGGACGGATTTATACGCTTCTGGTCTGCCAGTGATCGCAGGCACGATGATGCATTGCGCGGTGGTGTAAAGCCCAATTTGTTTAACTTATTGCAAAGATCTTTCAAATTACGCATTGTTACCGCATCAACTTCGCTTTCTTTCCATTTATGTTGACCGGCGTTTAATAATTCTTGAACCGTGAACTTCACTTTAATCCCCTTTGGTTATAAAAAAATACCGCCGTGGCGGTATCTCTTCCTGATTTGTTATCTTTAATAACATTGTTCTTCTGCATATTCTCTGGTTGCACCAGTTAACAGAATATTATCAATACAATTTTGTTCTACATGTGAATCAACAGCAGACATCCAGGCAATAAACGCAAACTCAGCACCATAAGCCAACACAAACGGTGCAACTGCAAATAATAAAATCTTTCCGATCAATCTTTTCATTTATTGAACCTTGGATCAAATGCACCTGCTGTCGTTCCTTCATATGGAAAAACTTGACTGACAGGCACACCTGGATTATTTAACGCCATTATAACTGCGTTTATATTGTTTTGCAAGTCCTTTTTGCTGTCTGCTGCTATTTTCTTGTCACTCCATCCTTGAAAGTACTTTTTCTTGATTCTATCAAATCGTTCTTTTTCTTCGCCTAAACGTAAAGCATATTCGGCTGCTTCTGGGCCAAGTTGTGCAGCATTATACATACCACGGCTATGATAAAAATTATCTAATTTTGTGCCATCAAAGCCCTTTGCACCCAATGGTATATTTTCTCGGTTGTACTGATTAACCGCGTCTGACACATAATTCATTGCAATATATTCATCGGCTAATCTTTTTATAACTTTGGCTTTATTTGCCATTTGTTTAAATACATTTGGTCTTTCTGTGTTTTCTCTGGCTCTGACTAATGCATCTGCCAGTTTTTGTGTTATTTCTTCGTTTTCCATCTTAAAACACCTTTCTTCTGATTATGAAAAATATTGCCAGGCAAAGCGCAACGAACAACCCGGCGGAAGACAAACGCCAATAATCCGTTTCCGCTTTGCATTTGGCAATTTCTACTGCGTGCGCTTGCTCTGCTGAAAGCAACCCTGCACGACAGGTTTTTAACGCTTCTTTTGCTTTGTTAATGTCTGGGTTCTTACCCAAATCAACCAATGCACAATCGACCAACTGTACATGTTCGTCAACAATGTGACTGGTCGCTGTTTTGTGCATACACCCACTTAACAAAAACGTCAAAATTAACAAAACTGTAAAATGTTTCATACTGTCTTCCTTTGGTTTTTTATCTTGTTCTTTGATTTAATGTTGCCGTCTGTGCTTTTCCTATAACCATTTGTGGTATCGTAGTTATCTTAATATCTGGTATTATCTGGTAACCTTTATCTTTTGTTGCAATACAGCGCAAATTTACTTCACCAAATCCCGACATTGCTGTATGGTTGTAAAATCTTTCTGCAAAGTTCGCATTGTAATCGATTGTGCGTCCTTTCTGATAAGATGGTGTTTCAATACACTGACGGTTTTTAAGCACAACATCACCATTTTTGTCTATATGCATAACTGGTGCAGAATAATCAACCAATGCGTTGTGTTTATGGCCCAGCCATAACAAATCTGCATTGATACCCTTTGCCAATGCACCAAAATCTAACATGCCCTTGGTTGCTGGTGCAGAACCACCACATCCATGGTGTGCATAAATATCATAATGTGTTTCGCGTCTATTTGATGGTTCTTTGAATGTAAAACGCAAGAAATTCGCATAGTTCCCATACAATATTTTATGTTCTTGGCCCATATTCAACATCGTGGTTATCATTTCCAACACGTCCAGGCCGTTGTATTTCATAATGCTTTCTTCGTGGTTACCACGACCAATAAACAAGATGTTCTTCTGGTATGGCTTCAAAAACTCAAATGCTTCGTTTAACTTAACGTTTAACTGGTTATCAGTATTGGTAATATGATGGGCAGTTGCTCGCTTTCTGTCGCCAAGTATAATCATATCAAAAAAATCGCCATTGATTAAAATATACCGCCCATCTTTCAAACAGAAATCAAGATGTTTTTTAAGCGTTTCGCGATCACAATCCGGGCTATCAAAATGTACATCGCTGAATAATGCTAACTTTATTATTTTACCTGTTTTTGCTGTCGTGATCCAACTAAACGCTTTCATATTATTTATCCTCCATATTTTGATTATCTTGCTTTTGTGCAACTATTTTGCATAATGCACCATGTACATGGGTTCATCTTGTACGATTCCCAGTTTTCAAGTGTTTTTCTGCAAAATTCTCTATCCGCGACTCTTATGTCATACCATTGGATTGCATATGACACGCGGTCAAACTTTCTCTCTTCCCATTGGCACGGCTTTAAATTGCTTTTGATCTCGTTAATAACCTTGTGTGCCGGAAATATGTTTTGTATTGTTGTGTGAAAATGTGGTGGTATTTTGCTTTGTGGAAAATAATGTTCTCTGCTAAATCTGCCCTTTGGTATTGGTAATCCTGATAAAAAACAAATATGTTCCTGCTTCATGTTATTCCCCCAATTTTGCACCGTATTCTTTGTCGCCCAATTTAACGGACACTTTCTTGTTTTCGCGCCATACTTCGAATGCCCAAAGTGTTACCCCGGTTATGCATCCGCAACACCCGACAATCGCTGCTGGCCATGTATGTATGTCGCCAACCCCCATATACAAACGCCATACCAGGTTCACGATGATTGATAAAAATCCAACCACGCGTGCATATGAATATTCGTTATTTGCGTCTTTTAACCACACGATGTTTGCCATGTTTTTTGTCCTTTTCTTCTTGCCATTTACTTACGCGTTCACAGATATATGAATTACCACCGCGTTTACGGTATTCGTCATATAAACTCATGATTGTTTGATCATCATCAGGGTTTGATTGAATGTTCTGCATAATTTCTACACGGCGCAGACGCATGTGCATGCCATCCCTGTGTTCTTTGATAATCTGTAAAATAAATAAAACTGTTGGCGCGACAACTGATGATATAAGCGCAACACTTACTGAATCTGACATTTGTTCCTCCTAATTAAAAACCGGCCTTATAAAGACCGGTTTTCCTGACGGCTTATTTTTTACCGCCTTTCTTTTTTCCACCGCATGGCATTTTGGCCTCCTTTTTTAGCAGTTTGTTAAGTGTTCGAAAAATTATGTTTTCCTTGAACGTGTTTCGTTCTTCAAATTCAGCACGTTTGCCGATATTAAAGTTCGATATTGGGCGGATATAGCCCATCGAGCGACTAAAAGTTTCACATTTTTGTCTTGGCATATTATTCTCCTTAGTCTGTTATTGGGTCGGTTGGATAAGGATAGCGTTCCTTAATTTCTTCAACCTTTGCATCACGTTCGGCAATTAACTCCGCAATTTCTGCGGTAATTTCTTCCGTTTGTTCCGCATCACGCAGACGGCTGATATGCGAAGTGATTGGGTCAACTTCCGCCTGATAAGCCCTTGCACGTGCTTCTTTCTGCTCTTCCTTTGTTGGTGCTGGTACAGGTGGCACTTCTTTGATTTCGTATCTGCGTTCACCAATTACATCAATAAATGCGTTATTAGCATTACACCAAATTGCTGCTGCTGGCGGATATAGACCTTCAAAGATTTGACCGATGTAAAATTCTTCTTTCATAATTTTTCCTTTTTGTTAATTGTTAGTTTTTTATGCTGCTATACCTTTAACTTCCCACCAAACATCCATATTCGCACTCGCTGAATTAAATTGCCCTAACCGAACTTGTGTTGTTGTTCCTGCATTGGCACTAACAGTGCTATTTGCACCAAAAGTTCCAGAAGAATTAACTTGGTTGCTTCCTGCTTGCGCAATATAATCAGTATTTGCCATAACTACTGGTAAAGTTATAAGACCCTTAGAATTATGTGCTATTTGTATTTTCTTCTGTCCTTGCTCGACCCAGCCATCACTATATTTTCTGTACCACGTATAGTTATTTCCAGCAGTTGGGTCTTGTTTTTCGACAATATGTGCAAATGTAGCATTACTTCCGTCCAAATCAACCTTGTTGTTAAACAAACTTGCATTCAACCCAGCGGTGTTTTCCAGTGCTGTCTGTGTAAAGTTGCCTACGTAGAAATACAGATACTGTTCTGTGGCACGCTGTTGAACTGGTGCGTCGTCTTGATATGCCGAAGACTGTAACGAAGCGTTTAATTTACTTGGCCCTGTACCAACCCAGCTTCCACCACCGAGTCCAGCACTATTTGATACTGTTCTTTGTATTGCCCCTTCTGTATATATTTTTTGTGAATCATTTAACCAAGAAAAAATAGACGCATTTCCACTCGTAATATTCGGCAAACTTTCTGGCACGTACTTCCCAACACTATCTCTTAAACCAACAAATCCATACTTTGTTCTTGGTAACTTAAAGCGTTGATTCACTGTGTCAATGATGTAATACCACGCCATACCTGTCGCGTTGTATATACTTACAACATTGCTTTCTTGTGAATCTGGGCAAATCTTGTGTCCATCGTCTGCAAGATAAAACTGCACTGTAATACCAGATATTGTTTCACTCGATAAACTCTTTCCGCTGATGTCGGATTCCAAGTGGTCGTATGCTGCTTCATACACGCCACCGTCTTGCCAAGAAAACGTATCGGCACGAAGCCAAGATACATCATTAAGCAAGTGGTCAGCCCACTTATGGTCGAACAAATCAGGATGATAATTTATATGTCCTGCAATTACTTTATTCCCTTGTCTTATACTCATAATTTACTCCCTTATGCCGCCATACCTTTAACTTCCCAAACAGATGTTAATGCGTATAAATTGTTTGCACCATAACCTGTCACGTACGTTGTTCCTGTTGTTGTGCGTGTTCCGAATTTTATCCAATTCACATTTTGGTCTGTATTTCCATATACATGTCCATTTATATAATATTTAGAATTGGCCATTGTGACAGGAAAGTTTATTGCAGCACTAGACGATGACCCAGAAACCTTTCCGCCTTGTTCAATCCAACCGTCTGCGTACTTGCGATACCAAGTATAGTTGTTAGCGCTTGTCGGTTCTTGAAATTCTATTACTTGATGTCCTTTCTGCACAAACAGGTTGTTGCACTGGCTTTGTGTATATGCCTGATATGCCGTGGCTTCTTGGTCGTCTGTGATATAGCACACCCAATCAGGATGGTTTGTCGCTACATCTTGAGTTGTGTATTCTGCCAATGTGCCAACCCAATCATAAACAGGGTTTGTTGCACCAATAGCAGTATTTGCATTTATAGTTGCAACTGCTTGAAGTTGGTTGCTTCCATTTTTTGTAATAGTGCTGTTATCAATATCAACCGAACCACCACCACCTGCATCCAAAGCAATCGTATCGCCACTGGCTTGGTTCAATGTGAACGAACCCTTGGTTACGCCACCTTGTGTGATAGTAATTGTAGGGTTATTTACAGTTGGTATTGTTGGTGTTCCGCTCAAATCAGAATATGCGCCAGTAGAAGCAACCGTTGCCAGAGAGCAGGCTGTGGCCGTTCCGTCTGATGCAACATATATAGGCTGTGTTGAAGAACCAACCGCTGTGGATGGTGTATGCTTTACAGCATTATTATTAAAGAAATCTCTACGAACCGCACAACTTGCGTGTGAAGAAGTTGCTGGAATAAGTAATAATTTAGAAGTTCCATTAGCAATCATTAAAAGGTTATTCTGCGGTGCGGTGGGGTCGCTTCCTGCACCAGCTAAAAACCCTGTCCAGCCATCGCTCGTTTGTATTGCTGAAAACTTTGCAATATTAACGTCGCTATCGTCTGTAAATTCTATTGAATTAAAATGATTTGATGAAGGATTTGTTCCTTTGTGTAAATTATCGCCTTTTAAGGTTAAAGCTGTTAAACTTGCACTAACAGAATCTGTGTTTTCAAATGTCTTTGCACCAGTAATAGTTTCTGTGCCTGTTTTATGAACTACATCAGTATTGTTTGCAGGTGTATAACCAAGTGCTGTTGTCACATCGCCCGAAGTAATTCCTGTGATATATCCTGCACCATTAGTTAAGTCGTTTGTGTCTGTTGGCACGCTTATATTTGCCGTCACAGCCGAACTAGCATTCGCAGTAAATGTTGCTACGTTTGTGCCATTCTTTTGTATTGTTAAAGTAGCGTCATTGACCGTTGGTATTGTTGGTTTGTTAAACAAATCGTCATAATCGCCTGTGGTGGCTACCGTGGCTAAATCGCCCGGTTGAACTGCTGTATCTGCTAATGCACCTTGTGCTGATGTTGCATAGGATGTGCTTGCTGTGTATGCTGCACTACCTAAACCATAAACAGCCACGTCTGCACTTGTTCCATTTGTATTTACAGATATTGTTCCGTTTGTTGAACCTGTGGAAACACTACGAACACCACTATTTGTGAAATTTGTTCCGGTTAGTGTTATACCATCGCTACCAGTATATGTTGTATCTGTTGCAGATATAGTTGTTCCACTGATTGTGATATTGCTACCTGCTGTCAATGCGTCTTGCTTAGCGTTCCATGTTGTAATATCGCTTGATGTTACAAACTTATTTGTGCTTGTGCTATCGTCAACCAAATCAGCATCCAACATGTTGTTTACTGTGATTTCTGTTTGTAAACCAGACACCAAATCAGCAACACTGAAACGAATTGTTGAACCGTCTTGCAATGTTAATACAACTTCTTTGGTTGCGCTATCGTATGATCCGCTTACAACAACAGATTCTAATGGCAAATCAATCGTTTGTGCTGTGCCGATATTATTACCATCCTGATCTTTTAATTGCAATGTCACAACGTATGTTGAACTGTTAATTGTCATTGAAACATTGGCTGTATATTTTGTTGAATCGGGCAATGCATTAACATCTGCCGCTGTTGTTGGAACAGTAATGTTTATCGTCTTATTGCTTGTTGCATTTGCTGTAAAACTATCAACCGTTGTGCCATTTTTCTGAATTGTTAGTGTTGCATCTCCGATTGTTGGTTTGTTAATTAAATCTGTGTAAGATCCAGATGTTGCAACTGTCGCTAAATCTGCTATGTTTGCTTTAAGATCCAACGCACTCTGTGTTGCTGTGCTGATTGGCTTATCTAAATCACTTGTGTTATCTACATTACCTAAACCAACCTGTGTTTTTGTCACTTGGTGCGGATTGTTTGTATCGGCAATATGATTATCCATTGTGCCTTTATTATCTGTAATCTGGTCTTGCAAACCATCGTCAGCATCGGCACGTAATTGTGCTTCGGCATCAACTGCATCTGTTATGTATTGTGTTAAATCTGTTTGGTCTGTTATATCGCCGACAATGTCACCCCAATGTGCGATCACGTCACTTACATACGGCAAATCGTTCCAGTATGTAACACCGTCACCGGCTTTAACACGGTGTGTATCTGCTTCTATACCAAATTCCCCACGTTGCAATAATGGGTTTTTGTCTGCCCATACTGCTGCATCAAAAAATGGGTTTCTTAATCTGCGATAACGTCTGCTTGGGCCTTGTACAGAACCAAAGCGTGTCATCGGCTTTTCTTCATAACTATTATGCTTTTGTGCCATTTTACAACTCACTGTTTATCCATGCGTCAATATCGTCATCGTCAACGTCAATATCAACGGGTTCCGTTTCTTCATCTGGTTCGTACCTCTGTGCATGTTCAATTTCTTGCCAACACATCTCGGCTAATATTCCCCAGTACTTATGCTCTATGTCTTTTTGGTGTTTGTTTTTAAAATTCTGTAAAACTTGCCTGATCACACTATCTATGTACGGCAAATCTAAATATCCCTTTAATTCCCACAGGGTGCGCATTAACGATAATCGCAATACCACAACCATATCTTGCATATCGGACTGGCTGTGTTGCTCTCTGTATGCTTTTTTACGCAAATAACGTGCCAATATCTCGTCTAAAACGTCATTTTGCACTTTGTCTGCGTTTGTGTCGTTAAAATGTAGTAGCGATAATTGTAGCGATATAACGATATCGCTAATTGGTCGCAACTGTTCTTCGCCTTTGCGCCAGAAACGAAAAACACGCCGTAAATTACTGTCAGGCGTGTCTTTGTGAACCGCTATATCGTCCACATCCTGCGTTTTTATAATGAAAGTCATTTTTTACGCTTTGTTTCTTTTTTAATTGCCTTGTCTATGTGTTCTTGAACCACTGCTGGCTCAACTTTTTCTTTGATTTCCACATCATATGCACCGCTGTCTGCTTCTAATCCGTACGGCTTTATTTTGCCATCTGCACGTGATTCCTGTGCGTCCTTGGTGTCGATACTGTCCACGACTTTAACCTTGGCCTGTATCTTGATGTGTCCATCTTCGGCATATTCGCGTTTTTGTTCTTCTTCTATGCTCATGGCAACCGGCTTGACAGGCACGTCATAAACCTGCGTTTTTAATTTAACTTCCATCGTTGTCTTCCTTTGGGTTAGTTTTATCTTTTTTGTAATGCGTCAAATATGCGCAAAATCGCATTAGTATTGCTTTCTGGCAATTTGCTTGCAATTTGTCCTAACTTAAACGCAACTTCGCCTGATGCTCTTGGCGAAAACGCTGTTAACATTAACGGACTCATTGGATTTGCATTTAACGCTTTTGCGCCAAACGCTGCTGCACCTGCACCTAATGCACGTACTGGATCTCTTGGTATCCATTGTTGTACTTGTTGACCTGCCACGGCATCCAATATCTTGCCACCAGATACCGCATCCAATAATTTACCTAATTCTTGCTTACCGCCTTGTGCTGCCGCTACTGATTGACGTGTAATACCCTGAATCTTACGTAATTCTGTTGTTGGGTCTTTACTTGTTAATGCACCCTTGACCGCATCAATAATCTTGCTTGATTTTGAAAAGTCACGTAATGCATCGGCATATTCTGGAACTGCTTCAACCATTGTGTCTTTCAATGCATTTTGAATTGGCTTCAAGATACGCACTGCATTCTTTTCGCCCGATCTAGACAATGGTTCAATAATACCGTCTATTGCTTTCTTGGCTTCCATTGCATTGTTAAAAGTCCAACCACCACTGTATTTAACATTGGTCATTAAACGGTCAACTTTGTTTAATGCATCTGCCGCAACATCGTCAACACCTGCTGTAACCCCAGATATTTCACTTGTGGCATTTTTAAATGCGTCTTTGATTGCTGTTTCTGGTATTTTGAAATTACCGTCTTTTGGCAATGCTTTTTTAAATGCTTCACTACGCGATCTTTCTAATGAACGTACTGCATTATCAACATCATCTACCACGTCATACACACCTGATTTGCCACGCATTGCATCTTTAAACACTTCGCTGTTACGTGTTCCTGCTTCATATGCACGTTTTAATGATTCCCCACCGGCACCACTGGTTTGTCCAACGATATGTGCTAAACCTTTACCTGCTTGTTTAACACCTTCTGCGACCACAGGTATTGAACCACCAATAATCGCACCAGTTTTTCCTTGTTTTAATGCGTTTACTAAACGGTTTTCAAAACCGCCTTCGCCTTCACCAAAACCGTATGCTGCGCCATATCCTGCACCTTGCAATGCGCCTTGTGCAATCTTTGATCCTAAACTTGCACCCTTTGCCACTGGCAACATACGTGATACCGGGTTTGCAATTGCACCAACCACATTATATGCAGTGCTTTTATATGGGTTATCTTTCACATATTGCTTTTGTTCTGCACGTATCTGTTCTACTGGTGTTCCTGTTAATGCGCTTTCTATTTCATCGCCTGCGCCAAAAAACAAACCGTTACCAAATGCACGTAAACCGCCTTGTACTTGTTTCAAACCTTCTGTGGTTTCTGCTGCTTTTTTGGAACGCTCACTTGCTTCGTTAAAGGCCTGTTGTTGTGCTGCAAAACTGCCGTCTTTTTCAGATTCTAACATACGCGACAATTCGTCTTGGTTCGGTGTGCGAACTGCAACAATCTGGTCAAACGAAGAACCATTATCTGTTAAATATTTCTGGATAACTTCTTTTGGTGCGCCATTGTTACGCATAATTTCAGCGTTATAACGCAAAATTCCAACAGGTCTTTTATTGTTCATCATTATATTGTTCCTTTCATAAATGCGTCTGCTGCACTTGATTCTTGTTTAATTGTTTTTCCGCTTTTTCTGGCTAAATCATCCAAAGCGTTTTCAACCAATGTCCAACGTGTTTGTGGATCAAGATATGGCGATAAACCCATTGATTTAAAGAATCTTTCGCCTTCGGCTTCGGTCATTTGCGCGCCATAAATCTTTTTCAACTGATCTTGCACATACTGCTTTGCTTTACCTTCAAATTCGTTGTATGCTTGTGATGATTCTGTATTCATAGTATCAGACAACCATTTGCCAGATTCTGTTGCCCATCTGCCAGATTTATCGTTCAAATCTTTTAATTCTTGAATCTTTTCTGGTTCAAAACGATATGCTGCA
The DNA here is from genome assembly GCA_017425725.1 of Alphaproteobacteria bacterium. Lineage (GTDB taxonomy): Bacteria > Pseudomonadota > Alphaproteobacteria > Rs-D84 > Rs-D84 > Enterousia. Next base: position 30,814 of record JAFOXU010000018.1, read on the forward strand.
TCTGTTCCTGCATTTGGATCATTAACTTTGATATAATCTTGTGCAACTTGGTCGCTTATCGCTTGCTTTGTGGCTTCTGCTTCTAATTGTGCCGCTTTCAAAGCATTTTCACGGTCTTGCATTTCTGCTTCACGTGCGCTTGCTAATCTGTCGCCATATGCACCACCAAAACCTTGTGATAACGAAGATAAACCAACCGCCCATGGATTGATTACATCAACACCATATGCACCTTTGAAACTTGGTGCGTCTGACACACCTGCCAACGCATTTGCTAATGTTTCCATGCGACTTTTTTTCAACGTTGGCGTACGCAAAGCATTTACAACGGCTTGCAATTTATCTGGATCGTATTGTGTGCTTTGAACTGTGCGTTGCGTTTTTGTAACTGGCACAACCTGTTGTGGCAACGCCATTGGATAACCTAATGCCTGTAAAACTTGATTATTGTCTGCCATTATTTACTCCCTATTATTTAGTCAATGCATCGCCGGCTGCTGCACCTGCTGCTGTTCCAACGCCTGGTGCAATTAGCGTTCCAATCGCTGCACCGCCAATTTTTCCTACTGCACCCAACAAACCGCTTGTCAGTGCGTTTTTGCTTGCCTGTTCTTGTTTCCATGCTTCAACTTGGCTGTTGTACAACTTGTCATATGTATCGCTTAACCCTGCGCCTGCTTGTCCTGCAACCATGCTTGGATCGATAACTTGACCACCTGCCATGCCTGCTTGACCCAAGATATTGCTTTGGTATTGCTGACCTTGCAATAATGCTTCGTTGGACAGCGATGACAATGTGCGGTTCTGTGTGTCATAGATATTTTCCATCGCACTGTTCCATGCGCTTGAACCCAATGGCAAACCACGGTTAGTCAATGAACTTTCCGCACGTTGTACCTGTCTGTCCATTTGTGGCTGTAAATACGCCATTTGTGCATTGTAATACGCGTTGGCTGCTTCTGTTGGATCGCCGGTATAGTTTGCCAATGCTCTTTTTTGAACGTCTAATGCCGCCAAACTGTTATCAGACAAACTTTTATTTACGGTTAATTGACCCGTGGTTGGATCAATCGATACCGAATACCCACCCAATGGGCTTGATACGTTTGCATATTGCTGAATACCTGCGGCCTTATTGATACGGTTTTGTTCCGCTATCGCCGCATTTTGATCATATGTTGGTGCTGATGAACTGCTTCCCATGTTAATTACTCCTTAATTTAAACTGCCCAAGTTAGTGTCAACAGAAGCATCCGGATGTAATGCACCATACAACGCCAATTCGATTTCTGCATCCAATTCGCGTTCTTTGCGGTCTGCATCCTGTTTCATAATGCTGACTTTTGCTTTGTTGATTTCTGTGTCACTTACAATCTTTGCGATTTCTGCATCTGCACGCTTGTTTTCCAACGCAACGGCTGTTGCATCCTTTTCGCGTGTGTTCTGTAATTCTACGGCTGATTTCTGCGCTTCTAAATCCAGTTTCTTTGCGTCTAACTGCAATTTGGCTTGTTCGTTCTGTGCCTTGATCATATCTGGTGTTGGTTGTTGTGGTTGTGCCATACGCTGTTGATATGCTGCTATCGCATTATCAATCGCTTCTTCCATTTGCTGTTCCACAAATGCACCAACCTTGTATCCACGGATCATTGACATAATTGCAGGTTTTGCAATTATCGCCATTTCTGGTATCTGTTGAACCATGCCTGATACTGCTTGAAGTTGATTGAAAACATTTGTCCATAACTCACTGATATTAGCCTTATAATCGCTATCGTAATAAGAACGAACGTCTTCCAACGATATTGTCAAACGTGTATTTTTCAGCGATTCTGTCTTTAACAATTCTAATGCCTGCATAACCAATGGCATTGATTGTTCGCTGTATTCGATTGTGGAATATGTCAACAATGATAATGTTTCAAATGTCTGGCATATAATGTCGCATGCAATACGGATTGTGTCTTGAACGAAATAAATCGCGTCTTTTTGGTCGTCTTGCAAACGCATTGTTCCAAACGAACCTTTCAAACGATTTGTACCATATGCTTCTTGTGCTTTTGTTTCGCCTTCTAACACATCGTATATGCCCAAACCTTTCTGTATGTCGCTGATATATTCGTCACGTACAACTTTCAAAGATTCCAATGCCTTAACAATATTGTCTTGTGGCAACATCCAAATCGAAGATTCAATGCCTTTGCCTTCCAACTTTTCAACGTTTTTAAGACCAATCAATGAATTGTCGTTATCTGCATCAAACAATTTACCGAAATCTGCGATAGACGCATCATAACCACCAGCAACACGCAAAGAATCTTTGATGCGTGTGATTTTTTGGTTGATTTTATCAACGGCTTTATACTGTTCGATATATTGTGCATGACGTGATACTGGAATCGTGCTGTCTGTAAATTCGTCATAAGATAATGGTTTTGCACACGGAAATTCAATGTCATATGGATAATCGTATGTTGCTAATATCTTTTTATATGATGGGTGGAATATATAAACCTTGCGATCCCATTTATCCCATATTTCATACACGGATATTGTCTTGTCATCACGGTCTTTTTCGTCTATAAGACCTGCTTTTTCCAATTCGTCCAATTCTTCATCAGATACAGATTCCGGCAATCTGATGTTTTTGAATTGCCTACGTACATCTTCTTCGGTCATACGTAATCTACGTGCAACCCAACCGCAATCATCCCAATGTTTTGATTTTTGCCATATAAAATCGTCATGATCTACGTAATCAAATGTAATATCTTCTTTTAACAAGCCTTCCTGTGTGTAATAAGGCGCATAAGATACCCAAATGATACCAAAGTTGCTTAATTCAGCGTCTAACTTTGCATATGACAAAGCCCTCTTAAACTGAGGGCTTTCTGTTAACTTCGCTGTGGTTCTTTCCAAGATCATGGATGCCACTCTTGCAACCTGATCGTCATCACGGTTTGTCCGGTCAACCTGAACCTTTGGAATAAACGGTAATATGAACGGTAAACGCACTGACACGTTGCGGTAAAGCAAGTTATATCCCTTGCATTCATCGTCAAGACGTGCTTTCTTATTTTCAGTGCTAGTAAATGCTTGGTTGCGATAACGGCGTGTTATATCGCGGGCGGATTTACGCCATTTCTTGTAAATTGGATTGCTGTATGCAATTTCCAACTGTTTCTGCCAATAATCTTGTTTTTTATCTGCCATTGGTCTTACCCTTCAAGTTGATTTATCTCGTCACGAATCTTTTGTCTTGTTATGTGAAGTTCTGCAATATCATAAGGCAATGCAATGCCTGCTAATTGATATTCACTGCATTTGATAATTTTGTAATCTGTGCCATCTAATGCTAATTTTAATTCTTCAATTTTGCGTTTTTTTATTTCTTCTGGTGTTGGTTCTGGTTCAACTGGTGCATGTCCTGCTACATACCAAAGACAATTATATGCCCGTTCTACATCCATCAATGTCATACCAATTTCGATATAGTATGCTTCGTCACAACCAACCCCGACTTGAACTTCATATGTATCTGGATTGATAATTTTTGCGTATCTTGTTTCTGACATGTTTTTATCCTTTTGATTATGCTGTTCTGCGCCATACGTTTACGACATATGCAGGTGGTTGAACTGTTGTGCTGTTTCCGTATATGGTGGAAGAACCTGCACCATTCACAGATACGTTATATTTTGCAATATTGTATGCTGCGTCACCACCGCCGGTATATGACAAACCACTGACTCTCGAAGCAGATACCGCACCAGTTCCTGTAACGTTACCGTCATGTCCTGCAATTCCATTTAAGGCACCTGTTAAAGCCGGCAACCCTGCTGCAATGGTTGTATTTCCGTTTGTACCATCGCCTGTCCACAATGCTTTATCACTAGAAACCAAAGCCCATGTTCCAAATAACGCAGCCATTGGGCAACTATTCTGCGTACCGATATATACACTGCCAACCGGATATATTGTTTTTAAAATATCTATAACAAATGCTGTGGTCGCAACTTTTGTTGAATTATCACTGGTGGCCTGTGTGGTTGCATTAACTGTACCAGTAAATGTTAAATTACGTGCAGAATATGCATTTAATTCACTATCTACATAACCCTTTGTTGCAGCGTCACCACTAACTGTTGGTGTAGCAACATTAGTTAATTTGTGTGAACCCATAGAAATATCTGCTGTTGGTGCATTTGATCCGTCTAAATCTAATCTGTTGTTTACCGCAGATGTCAGTGCGTCAAAGTTTCCTTGTACGTGTACGCTGCTTGCTTTGATTTGATTTTGCTGATCTTGGATAATATTATAAGGCAAAGATAAGTTACTCATTTTTCTTCCTTTGATTAAATTGCTGTCTTGCTTATATTAAATAACAACATCAAATCAACCATTTGATGCTGTATTCCTTTTACGTTTGCTGTGATACGAACGCTAAAATTATGTCCTAACCCAGACGCAGAATAAGTATCTACAAACGCTGTTTTATCACCATAACCGCCAGTCCAATATTCTGTATCCCAATATGCAGTGCCTGGCGTTGGATCGTTTGGTGTTACCTTGTCAGACCAATAAAAACCTGTATCTGCTATTGACCCAGGAACCCCCGAAGTATCAACCCAGTTGTAATAAGACTGGTTTTCAAAATCTTTGTATGTTTCAAATCCTAAATTGATTTTTTCCGATGCAGAATGTCTTACTTGCAACATATTAAGACGTTTAAGGAAATCTGACCCACAATTATTATAACTTGTCCAAACTTCAAGTGGAATAAAGTTATTGTCAGTTTCAGACATTCCGTATTGGTATATACCGTCTTCCATGCCAAACAATAAACTTCCGTTTAATATGCACATAGTATATGAATTTATACCGCTAAACTGTGACCATTTACCGCTTGTTATATTCATTACGGCTTGGACAAATGTGTTTCCGCCTTGTGGTATATTAAACAGAACAAAATCTTCACTTGGTACCACTAATCCCATAAAACCGAATAAAGTTCCAAACTTCGTGGCTTGGTCTAATACCCATGTGTTGATTCTTTGGCTGAATATAAACTGTTCGTTTTGGTTTTCGCCATTTGCAAAGATACTGTGGGCGGATATGAAACCTTTGTTGGTCATTATGATTAAATCCCCAGACCAGTTAATAAATGGTGTCTTACCCAGCGGATAACCTGTCTGATAAATACCATTAAACATTATATTGTCTGGATCATCTAAATCATTACCGCTATAAACAATCGCTTCGCCCTGTGTGGTCAAAAACCCAATATAAGAATTAAGATTCATTCCACTATCGCGCGATATATTAAATGCCGCGATAATCTTGCCACCTTTTTTTGGTGTTCCACTAGATGCAGCAATATCGAACGATTTCATATCGTTGATACCCTGGACATAACCAACTGGCAAATACCAAACGTTCAAATCTGTTCCAAACCCAGCGCAAACTTGTGCGTTTAATGTCGCAACCCAATCAAATATGATGCTGCTCAAACCTGTGCCACCAACGTACCAGTCTTGTATTGTGACAGTTTGTG
>JAFOXU010000034.1 GCA_017425725.1 Alphaproteobacteria bacterium
ATAGCAATCCATCAACATCATCAATATATCCACGTGCCACAGCCCATTGTGGTATTATATTTGCATGATGAAATTTTGTAGCACCATGACAACAATCTGGCAACCCACCAGTTAACATACGAGATGCAACACGTACGCACATTTGAAATTTGCGTTCGTTTATATATTCTGATGAATTTACAACTTTGCTTTCATCATTAAAAATTGTTTTATCAGATATTATATTTAATATACCTGCACCTGTTTTATCAGATATATTTTTTATCATTGATGTTAACGCTTCGACAACACGTAATGTTTCGGCACCTGTTTGTTCATAGACGACACGTGCAACACGATATGATAATGTCGCATCCATATCTGTATTTTTTATCAGTCTTAATTGCATGGCGAACACCTTTTTTTGAATTAAAAAAATCCCATGCGATGCGCATGGGAAATAAAAAAACCACACATTCGTGTGGGTATAATCTGTGCTATTTATGCATTATATACTATCATATTTTTAGTTAAAAGTCAAGACCTTTGTTTAAAAACCGCAGATTTCTGCGGCTTTTACATTGAAATTTCGTCACCATAGACCAACAAATAGCGTGAACCTCGACGCAAAACCAACGCACCGTTTTCATTTATTCCAATCAGTTCTGCCATCTCGCCCTGATATTTGACAGGTTTATTTATGCACGCTGCTAATTCAGTCCATCTGGCACGAACAGCACGAAAATCAGCACGACGCCATTTATCAATATTTCGCATCAATCTGTTTAACAATTCGTTCATAGGAATTTCAGAATAGTTGTCCAGCTTTGTTGTCTTGTATCGTTCCACAGTCGGATTTGAATTTACATTAATACCAATACCGACAATAACGAATCGACCAGTATATTCAATTAAAATCCCTGCAATCTTTTTATTATCAACCAAGATATCATTTGGCCATTTAATAGTTGGATGCACACCAAACGATGCAATTGTTTCCGATACAGCCACCGCAACAGCATACGACAGACGTGCATCACGTTCTGGGCATTCAAATATAAAACTGATATACAAATTACCATGGTGCGAAACCCATGTTCTGCGATAACGACCACGACCAGCAGACTGGGCAGCGGCTAAAATTGCTGTTTTATCGGTTGCACGCCCTGCATTAATTAATTCATGCGCATAATCTTGGGTACTGGGTATTTTATCAAAAGATATCAATTTATAGTTTGCCAATGCTGTAAACCCCACTGTTATTTATGATAAAATCACGCCCATATATGCGTCGCAACTGATAAATCGCAGTATCAACAGTATGCGTTGATGCATCTGGGGCGTATCCCAATGCATCTTTTATTTGATTAATTGTCATACCGCCCGTTTTATACAGACAAGCCAAAATTTGTCCCTGTATATGTGGCAAAACAACATTTTTTCCGAAAATCTGTGATAATATTACACTGTTGTCAGATGCATTAACCAATATTGTTTTTAATTCCATCGGGGTTAATATGTCAGATATTTCCAAATCATCAAAGTTAATATCTGTTAGGGTTGGCGCATTCAGAACACACGCACCCAAATCACCCAGTATTTGTCGCCATACAATATCTGATGTATAAATACGAATACCTGATAGCATGTTATAATGGTAATGTATACACGACAGATTGTCCAACAAAAAAACCATATCGGTATAAATCAGATATGGTTTTTGGGGTGTATGTTTTCTGTTGCACAAACATTATTCACGACCTGTATCGGGGGTTTGGTCTATGAATTTCGTAAAATCTTGGATTCTGGCACCCGTAGATGACAAAATTTTAGAAATACTGTTTGTTGACGGCCAACGTGGTTGGCCTTCTTTGGACCAACGTTTACTTCTATTAAAAGTCGTTGGGTCCAGACCACTGCACTTTGCCAAACCAGAACAAGACATTCCATGTTCTGTTGCAAACTTTTCTATGGCACGCCAGACATCATCATGTGTCATTTTTTTCTCCCTTCTTGTATCAAAAACACTAGTATTATTTTTTTCTAATGCATATTGCATTTTATTCCAGAATACCGCCTAAAAACAACAAGTACCATTTCCTAGGAATACACTGAAAATACGGCAAAAATACATATACAAAAAATTTTTTTGACAAAACACTTGACGAATCGATTTTTGTGTACTATATTCTATTTCGTCAAAGGGATAAAACCTGATGACCAGATGGAAACATCTGTGGGGACCAGAGGTTCAGACTCCCTCCTACATTCTCTCTCCTCTGGACTCTGGGCCCCAAGATTTAGTTTAGAGTGTCCAATTTCTTTTTCTCCTTTCCTTCCTTTCGGGACACTCGGAAATACCGCCGGCGACGGCGGTGTTTTTTTTATTTCTTTCGGGGTGTTACATAAAATTCATTGGATTAACGTCGATTTTTACACGAATGTTCGCAGGCTGTTTTATAGATTCCAACCACTGAGCCACAATTGGTTGCAGGTTTGCATTACGGGGACCTGCCACCAAGAAACGCATGCGATACCAATTCCGAATTTGATATATCTGCGCAGTAATCGGCCCCATTATCTTGGCACCTTTTAGATTTGGAATGGCATCACGTAATGAATTACAATACGCATGCAGGGTTGGTTCACGTTGCCCTTCGATAATAACTGCGATTAATTGACCATATGGGGGCATGTTTGCCATTTTGCGCCCCAACATATCTGTCTGCATAAAACTGTCCCTGTCGCCTGCGCAGATAGATGTTAACACAGGATGTTCAGGCTGATACGTTTGCAACAATACACGACCGGCATATTCACCACGACCAGCACGACCAGCAACCTGAAATAGTTGCTGGAACGTATGTTCTGCGGCACGAAAATCTGTACCAAATAAACCCATATCTGCATCCACAACCCCGACCAAGGTCAGGTTTGGAAAATGATGTCCCTTGGCCAAGATTTGTGTACCAATGATTACATCTATTTCACCCTGCTCTATTTTATTTACCAATCGTTCCAGCGATTGACGTGATGTTATTATATCGCTGGACACCAATGCCGTTCGTGCAGATGGGAAACGAACATTTACTTCCTGTTCTATCTTTTCCAATCCAACACCACGCATTGACACATCGCCACCACAATCAGGGCATTTTTTTGGCACCGGCATTGTACGACCACACATATGACACAACAATTTCCCAATTCGTTTATGATATGTCATACCAACACTGCATTCTGGGCATACAGATGTCCACCCACACTTTTTACACTGTGTAATCGGGGCAAAACCACGTCTGTTGATAAACAGCATTGCCTGATGCCCGGCCCCCAACGTTTCTGCCAGCGCATCACACAATGGTTGCGACAAGAATCCTGTCTGTTCTGTATCATCCGCAATATAAGGTTCGGGGCGATTTTCACGCAAGTCTATTGTTGATATATCAGGCAACTGTGCGCCACCAAATCTGGACGTCAGTTTTAACTGTTTATATTTACCGAGGTTTACATTTTCCAATGTTTCCGCAGATGGTGTTGCACTGGCCAAAACAACAGGAACCCCAGCAATCTTGGCACGCAAAATCGCCATATCACGTGCGTGATAATTACCCATATCTTCCTGCTTGTACGATGTATCATGTTCTTCGTCAATAACAATCAAGCCCAAATCTTGCCATGGCAAGAACAGCGCACTGCGTGTGCCGACGACCATCTTTATTGTGCCATTTAATACACCGTGCCAGATTTCACGTCTGCGTGCAGTGGTTAAATTGCTGTGCCATACAACAGGATATTCGCCAAATCTGTTTTTAAAGCGAGACATAAACTGGGCCGTCAATGCAATTTCAGGCATCATCAATAAAACAGATTTACCCCCACTGTACGCACGCCATGCAGAATCAAAATAAACCTGGGTCTTGCCACTGCCTGTTATTCCATCTAATAAATGCACAGAAAAACCACCGGCCTGCACAGATTGTCCAATCACATCTGCAGCAGATTGCTGCTGATTATTTAACGTAATGTTGCCACAATCATGATAAACGACAGAATAAACATCTTTCTGTTTTGGTTGCTGGCCCACAGGTATCAGCGTGTTATTCTTTATCATCGAACGCACAACCGCAGAACTGACCCGTGCAATATTTTGTATATCAGATATTGTCATCGCATCATTGTCGTTCGAAGAATACGCATCCGCCACAGCCTGACGGTTTGTTGTCATACGACAAGACGCATCAGCATTATATACATACAGCGGTTCCATACGTGGCGGACAAAATGCATCAGGTATATTAACAATTAACCGCAATACCATACCCATTGGTATCAGTGTCCAATCAGACATACGTGAAATCCACTGTAAATCTGTAACAGACAATTTGTTTGAGAATACAGCAGAAATATTTTTTATTTTGTTTTCTGGTAAATTACTGTCACCATTTCCCCAAATGACACCAATGCAAGGCCTGTTCATAACATTTACACGAACAAAGGTCCCGATATCTGCAGGTTCTGTCAGCCGATAATCATAACCGGCATTGGGTATATTTGCGACCAAGACTTTTACAATCGTACCTGCATTAAACATGGTTATTAAAGTACTTGTTTTTTTTGAAAAATTCAATACCATTTATTATGTAATGTAAATCAAAGGATAAAATTATATGTGGCGTACTTTTTTTAACTTTTTATACATAATATCTTTTCTGATTCCTGGCAAAAAAAATCGTGAATGGTTCAGATGTGATAAATGTTTCGATTATCACAATAAATTACAGGCAATAAAACAAGCATGCCCTGAAATGGACTGGAAACATATGCGTATGGCCAAAGGTGGCGGCAGTCTGGCATTTATCGTGGACAATACTGTATTCAAGGTTCGCAAATTCCACAAACACGATAATTCAGAAAAAAAATTTACATACGAAAAAATGATAACAGATGCCGTTGCGCCCGTATTACCTGTTCGGGTTCCGCATATCGAATTGATACAGGCCGGTGAATATTTATTTTATAAAACAACATTTATCCCAGGCCGTGTACTGTTGGATCTGCCATTTAAAAAAGTTATGAAAAACAATCAAAAAATTGGTGAACAACTGGGACAAATTATGTACAAATTATTTAATACAGAATTTCCAGAACTGAAATCTATCAAGCCCAAGGACGCAAATAAAAACGACTGTGGTCTAACCCATGGCGATATGTGCAGCAATATTATCGTTAACCCAGATACAATGGATGTTGTGGGTATTATCGACTGGGAATATGCCAGTTATGCATCACTGATGCGTGAATTTTTCGGAATCTTTCATGTTCGTCGTAAAATGCGTATGACAGATATTGCCCCAATTGCAATGCGAACATATTGGAACTTGATGCACACTAAAA
>JAFOXU010000176.1 GCA_017425725.1 Alphaproteobacteria bacterium
ATCAGCAGATTTTTAGAAATAAATTAGAATGATTTAGATAAAAGTAGTGCCGGCAATGTAGTGTACAGACGCTACATGAATTGCCGGTATCGTTTTTAGATGAATTATTATCAGCAGATTTTTAGAAATAAATTAGAATGATTTAGATAAAAGTAGTGCCGGCAATGTAGTGTACAGACGCTACATGAATTGCCGGCACCGCTTTTAGATAAATTATTATCAGCAGATTTTTAGAAATAAATTAGAATGATTTAGATGCGGAACGGTCCCGATGGTGTAGTGTACAGAAGTTACATGAGCCATCGGGACCGTCCACAGATAAATTATTATAATTTATTTATACGGACATTCATATACATTGGCGACCAACACAAATGCACGCTCTGGCCCGAATATAACCCATTCATTTGGTTTTGTACGTTGCGATGTTATCCAATATGCGTTACCTGGACGTGCCTGATCAACAATACGATTTTCAAGATAACGACGTGCATCATCAATATCATAAACAGAAACTTCTGATTCTATTTTGTATAAAAATGTACAATTTACTGGTTCTGATGTTAATTGTGTTAAATGTTCACTGCCATTTTGATTTTTTACCAAACCACCACATGAAACCAAAGACAATAATGCAAATAAACCAAAAATCTTCTTCATAAACTCCCCCTTATTTCTTAGTAACTATATCATAATTTTTTGCATCACTAAATAATTTTTTCAGAACTAAATTATTTAATGCGTGACTGCCCTTGTATGATTCCAGTTTTCCACATATTATACCACCACTGGTAAACATATCGCCAATTGCATCAATTATTTTATGACGAACAAATTCATCCGGCCAAATAAGTTTATTTAATGTACCATCACCTGCATCATTCAGTGCGATAACATTACCTTCATTTGCACCACGTCCCATACCACGTTTTTTTAAATATTCCCATTCTGAATACTTACCAAAGGTTCTGGCACGTGCGATATTTTTTACAAAATCATTTATTGATTTTTTTGTTCCATCATAAGAATAAGAAAAAGATTGTTTTCCTATTATCTTTTCCGAATAAACCAATGTTGCTGACACATCCAATGATTTACCATCATTTGGTGATAATTTTACAAAACCATCACTTTTACGTCCCATCAGTTTATTCATTACCCATATTTTAAATCTTACAAATTTTGGTAATTCTTTTAAGACATCTTTTGCATAAACAATAACTTCTTGTTTAACAACAATACGCTTTAAATCACCATCAGTTACACCAACAGCATTAAAAGCCTTGATAAATTCTGATGCACTGCCATCAAGAATTGGTGTTTCTGCGCCATCAATTTCAACAATTGCACTGTCAACACCAACCATAAACAACGCAGCCATTAAATGTTCAATTGTCTGAACATGTGCAGCATTCATTTTACCAATTGTGGTATTACGCATCTTGGTTTCACCAACGTTATCATATGTCGCAGGAATTAAATCAGTTCCTGTCATATCGACACGCTTCATAAATATACCGTTTTTCTCAGACGGTTTTACAACTATATTTACAGGCAACCCCGAATGTATTCCAACACCAGAAATTTTAACTTGTTTTTTTAAAGTTGGCATAATCTATTTTCTCCTTTAACCAATCATAAAAAGTATTTTCAATAACTGTATCCAAACGAGCATATTTTATTTTATCACGAATTTCTATTGGTAATCTGACCCAATCTTTTTCTGTTGTAATCAGTTTTGCGCCTTTTTTTTCTGCCAATATAAATAAATTTTCAATATCAGTTGCTGTATATTGATAATGATCTGCAAAAGCACGTTTTGCCACAACATTTTGCAACGAATTAAAAAACTTTTTTGGATATCCAATACCTGCAAACGCCACTAATTTTTCATCTTCGTCATATGGTGACACAGTTTGATTTGTCGCATAAAACACAGGCACCCCATCTGGCAGTTTTAAATCTTTCTTTTTCTTACTATTTTTTATAACAATAATCGCATCAACATTTTTTAATACTTTTTTTGGCTGACGCAATGGGCCAGCAGGCAACAATAAACCATTACCAAAACCCAAACCTTCATCAAAAACCACCAGTTTAATATCTTTGTTAATTGTTGGATTTTGCAGACCATCATCCATAACGATTGGGGTATTTTCATCTTGATTATTTAACAAAGAAATATTCACACGTCTGTTTCCAACATGCACAATCAACCCAGAACGAGCCAGCATAGTCGCCTCGTCACCAATATTTCCAGTTTTATTATTTTTTTTATATCCACGCATAACAATTGGTGAATCAAAACGATTTGCAATTGCACGCACCACAGGTGTTTTTCCGACACCACCTGCCAAAATATTTCCGACACAAATTACAGGACGTCTTGAAATCAATGGATTTTTTTTACGAAACAAAAACACAATTTTACCAAACAGATAATAAATCCACGACACAGGAATTAAAATCCACGCCATCAGATTTTGCGATAAAAACCACCATGGTGTTTTCATTTGTTTTTCCTTTTTTTTGCCTCACGTTTTTTTCTTTTAAATTCAGACGCAGTCAAGTCTTGTTCAGGTGGTCTAACATCAAATTCTTTGTCCAGTTCACGCATCTGTGCCACCATAAAATCTTCTACTTGTTTTCTCAACTCTTCGAACTGTTCTGGCGTAGTTTTCTTAGGTATAAATATTGGTTTTCCGATATTACAAACAATCTTTGAAAAAGGCAACGCAACCAAATACCTGTCCCATCTATCCTGCAACCACGCACGTGATGTTGAATAACACACAGGAATAATTGGCGCCCCTGACATTTTTGCAAAATATAATGCCCCATCTTGCACACGCAACGATGGCCCCCCTGGCCCATCTGGCGACATACAAATACCACAGTCACCACGTGATAAAACACGTAATCCTTGACGTAAAACAGATACACCACCCTTGTGTGTTGAACCATAAATTGCACGTAAAC
>JAFOXU010000042.1 GCA_017425725.1 Alphaproteobacteria bacterium
TGTTCGCGAAGCAAAGAATTTGGATATCCCAACAATTGCAATTTGTGATACAGATGCAAACCCAGAAATGGTTGATTATCCAGTTCCTGGTAATGATGATGCTGCACGTGCAACACAGTTGTATTGCGACTTGTTCGTAGATGCAATTTTGTCTGGTATCGAAAAACGCTTGGGTGGCGCAGCAGGTAAAAAAGTTGAATCTGAAAAAATGGCAGATGCAGCTGATGAACTGGAAGATGAAATCAAAGAAAAAGAAGCAAAAATCAAATCAAAAACAACTGCAGCACGTGCAGAACGTCGCAGCAAGTTGGCTGAAAAAGCAGACAAATAATTTGATTTTATCAAAATAAATCGTGCAGGGGGTTGCCCCTGCACAACAGAATTCTTTATAACAAAGATGGGAGAAAATACAATGGCAGAAATTACAGCAAAATTAATTCAAGAACTGCGTGAAAAAACATCCGCCGGTATGATGGATTGTAAAAAAGCCTTGATGGAAAATGATGGTGATATTCAGGCTGCTGCTGATTGGTTACGTCAAAAAGGTATTGTAAAGGCTGCATCCAAGGCAGGTCGTGTTGCTGCATCTGGTTTGGTTACAGTTGTAAAAGGTGACAATATGGGTTGCGTTGTTGAATTGAACGCAGAAACAGACTTTGTTGCTAAAAATGAAAAATTCCAGAAATTGGTTGCAGATGTTGCAGCAAAAGCAGCTGAATTGCAAGGTGATTTCGATGCAACAATGGCGGCTGTAAAAGATGATATCGCTGCAACAATTTCAACAATTGGTGAAAATATGACTTTGCGTCGTATCGCAAAGGTTAATGGCGATAAAATATTTACATACATCCACAACGCATTGGTTCCAGGTATGGGGCAGATTGGTGTTGTTGTTGCAATCAATGGAACAGATGAAAAAATTGATGAAATCGGTACCAAGGTTGCAATGCACATTGCTGCAAATAAACCAGAATTCATGACGGTTGCAGACGTTGATCCTGTTGCGGTTGAACGTGAAAAGAAAGTGTTTATTGAATCTGGTGCAACAGCTGGTAAACCAGAAAACATCGTTGAAAAAATGGTCGAAGGCCGTATTAAAAAATGGTATGGCGAAAGTGTTCTGGAAGAACAACCATTTGTTATGGATCCATCAAAATCTGTCAAAGACGTTGTCGCAGAAGCGAACGGTAAATTGGCTGGATTTGCATGCTTTGTTTTGGGCGAAGGTATTCAGAAACGTGAAGATAACTTGGCTGACGAAGTTGCAAAAATGTTGGGTTAATATACTTAATGTTATGAAAGGACCGTCAAAAAGGCGGTCTTTTTTTATGTTTTGATTTGACAAAATTAAATATTAGTGTATTGTTTGTCGTATGGAATACAAAGAATTGGCGATACAGTATATGTCCGGTGATGGATTGTGTAAACTTATCAAGGATGGTTTTGGTAGGTTTTCGCCAGCATATACTGTTTCTAATGAACGTTTAAGTGAAGCGATGGAGGTGTTAAAACCACAGGGTAAGTCGATATTGACTGTTGCGGCCAGTGGTGATCAGCCATTGTTCTATAAAATTAATGGTGCGTCGCATGTTGATACTTTTGATATTTCGTATTGTGCCAAGGTTATGATGGATGTTAAAACAGCGGCTGTTCAGAATTTAAGATATGGTCAATATAAAAATTTTTTAGATGAAATTAAATTGGCGACTGTAAATATCCCCGATGTGTCAAGTTATAAAAAAATGGCACCTGATTTGTCAGATGATGTAAAATCTTTCTTGGATGCCATGCGTGGTGTTGCGTTTCGTTTGAACGTTTCTTATAACTTTAATGTTTTTACATATCGTCAGTATAAAAAATTGCGTGATACTGTAAAGACGCCATTTAATTTTATATGGTCTGATTTGATGAATTTGTCTGGGCATTTAACCCAGAAATATGATCAGATGTATTTTTCTAATATTTTTCAATATAATTACGACAAGGATAAAAATATTAAATTGATACAAGATTTGTTGCCTGCGTTAAATGATGGTGGTGAAATAATGTATTATGTAACGCCATTTATAAGACCGCACGAGAGGGAGTCTTTGTATAACGTGGCCAAGGCATTAGAAAA
>JAFOXU010000017.1 GCA_017425725.1 Alphaproteobacteria bacterium
CTGTCACTTGTTTCATGATATTCATAACCTGCCCCACCGGCTGAATATATATTGAACAATTCTGTGGTCTTGGCAACAGCCGCATTTATCATTTGTTGGGTTGTATCGCTGTCATATTCAATCACACGAACATCATTATTCTTTAACTGTAAAAATTTCATTATTGGCGCACCTGATAACGTGCTTGTTTGAATTTTAAAACCACCAGATTGTAACATAAATGCCTCTAATGGTAACTGTGGCATATTTCCATCCAGCAACTGTTTTTTTGTTGGTGCAGCCCCTGTCTTAAAGTCCATAACACCACCATCCCATATCAAATCAGCACGTGCACGCACATTACGTCCTGCGATTTTCACGCCACCCACAATTTCTGATTTTGCATTTTGAATTTTGGTCAATTCATTTGCAACCACAGGCGCAATTTCCAAAAATCTTTTATGCCAGAAATGGAATATCACACTGCCCCGCCCCAGTTTTTCCAGTGCCAACATATCCATTTTGGCGACCAAAACATCTGGGCGAAAATCTGTTGCGTCTTCAATAACCTTATGCACCAGATTACCAAATGTTCTGGCATCTGGCCCAATCCAATAATCATCCAACACACGCAGTTTTAATATATGCTTTACATAATATGCATATGGGTTATGTATTAAATATTCTAAATCTGTAACATAAATATCCGACCAATCTGCAGGTGGCATTGCCACGGATGCATCCAACGGACAAAACGGCACATTATCAGATGCAATAATATCAGAAATAATTTTTTTACCTGTATCTAAATCTATCTTTGCCCCACGTGCGATTACACGAGATAAAAATCTTGATTCTGTTGTTTGCACACCACCAGACACAGTTGAGCGTACCCAATACACACGTTTTGCACACGACAGATTCATAAAATCTAGTGCCTGCAAAGACACCTTTCTGTTTGGCGACGGCAATCCAACCTGGGCTGCGACCCGTTTTGGCAGCCACGCATTTTCATAACCTGTTGACGGGAACATCCCATCATTTAATCCAGTTAAAATCACAACATCTGCTGTTTGCATACGTGATTCAATTGTTCCCAAAACAATTACACGTGCATCTGTATTCATTGTGTTTCGCTGTGACACAGTTGCAATTGCATCTGCAACAAATGCACGGGCATCAGATAACGTTAATTTTACATCTGCACAAATCAATGCATCTGAAATCTTTTTTATACTGTCCCAAATTTGGCAACTAATATCATCATCCACCACAAATTGCGGTTTAAATTCAACCAGATTTTTATCAACAATCTTGGCAATTGTATCAAACAAATTAAAACCACATTGACAATACAATTTATCAAACTGCCCACCCCCAGAATCAATCCAAGAATCAAGCACATTTAAAATCGCACGTCCTGTTAATGTCATCGCCCCAGATATCGCAGCAGAAAAATCTGCATCAATACCATACACACCAAACGCATTTGCAATTCGCTGATTTCCAGCAGCATCAGGCGTGATAATTAACACAGTCTTATTTTCATCCAAGGCTTGTTTTACAATATTTGCAACTGCAACTGCTTCTGTTGCCTCGTTCGGGCATGTTACCAAACTGCAATTTGATAAATCGTATTCTGGGAACTTGGTATTACAATCGTTACCAAACGCATAATTCATAAAATCAATTGCAGATTCTCCAACATCAATCGGCAAAACATCTGTATAATCTGCACCAATACTTTTCAAGAATTTATATTCTGCATTATATGGATTTGTATCTAATTCAAAATCGAATATACGACCATCTATTTTACCAGACAAAATTATACGCCCATGCGGTAACGCATATACTGCACGCATTAAATCAGCCGTTGCTGGCACACTGGCTGTTGAACCACAAACCACCACCAATTTATATTTATCAAAATGATTAACCCAGTTACGAATATCTTCATTTCTAACCTGAACGCCCGTTCTGCGACCATTTGCATAAACACGCATAAATTCGGATAAAATATTTAAAATTTTTGCCTTGTTCTGAAAGTGATTTGCAAAACGTTCATCAACCAATTCAGACCAATTAACCTGTGCGGCATCAACACCTTCGTTTTCCAGATAATCTTGCAATCGAATTAAATCACGTGCCAACATCAAACCTGTTGATAAATTTCCAACACTTGCATCCGCAGCCAATAATTTTGCCAACACCACAACACGTTCTGCATCTGATATTTCTGTAACATCTGCTGTGTCTTCAACATCTTCATCTGCGCCATCACCCAACGGCACCAACATTGGCAACAACACCGCCCCACCAGATTTTTCAGCAATCATTTTTTCCACAGTGCGTACCGCACGACGACTGGGCAAAAATATCAGCATATCTGAAACATGCACCCCAGATGATTTTATCAAATTCCACAGCGCATCTGATATTCTGGCAGGATTTGTTGCATAAAAAATATTATTATTTGATACCAAGTGTTTCCCTTATGCTGTCCAATCCTGTTTTCTTTTCTGCCGAAGTATACAATATCTCAGGAATCATTGCGCCATGATCAGTATGCATAATTTCTGTCTGTTTTTGTTCACGAACTTTTTTATCTTTTTTTGTATAAACAATCTGATAAGGGATTGCATTTGCATCACAAAAATCCATCAAATCCAGATCAGAATCACGTGCCCCAATTCGTGAATCAATCAGTATAAACAATCGTTTTAATTGACTGCGACTTAATAAATATTCTTCCAGTCTTTGCAACCAGCGCATTGCATCTGTACGTGATACTTTCGCATATCCATACCCTGGCAAATCGACAATCATTACCCTGTCATCCAGATTAAACAGATTCAAACTTTGTGTACGACCTGGGGTATTAGATGTTCGTGCAACCTGCGTCCCAACAATCGCATTTATCAGCGAAGACTTACCGACATTACTGCGTCCAATAAACGCATATTCTGCAAACTGTGTTTTTGGCAACGATTTAACTGTTTCAAAACTGCCGACAAATTTAATCATTATTTATCCCCTGATTCTAATAATTTTTTATATGCTTCTTTTTTTGAAATTCCTGCACGCATCGCCAAATCTGCCGCAGCACTTTTCATAGATGTTGCAGCAATATCATTAACAATATTACTGATTTCTTCATCTGTCATTTTATGTTCTGGTCGTGGTCCAACGACAATAACAATTTCCCCCCGAGGCGGTGTAATATTCATCAATTCCGCAGGATAACCAATAATTGTTTCTTCGTGAATTTTTGTAATTTCACGAACAATTGCAATCTTGCGTTCTGGCATAACACGTGCCATTGATGCAATTGTATTCATGACCCGATTTGGGCTTTCATAATAAATAATAGTATGCGGTATTTTATTATCATCACGCAACTTCTTATCATCAAAGAAACCACAGAACGTAAACCTATCCGTTGGAAATCCAGACAATACCAATGCAGAAATTGCCGCAACAGGCCCTGGCACAACGAACACTGGCACATTTGCATCACGTGCAGCACGCACCA
>JAFOXU010000065.1 GCA_017425725.1 Alphaproteobacteria bacterium
AATTATCCAGATCCGTTTATTAATCTGTTTGAACCAAATATCAAAGATGCTATTGCGCAAATTAAGAATATGTCGGTTGTAACCCCAATAAAACATAGTGCTGATAATAACAACGGGTCATATTATTTTCAGCCACGTACAGACAGTGATATGGCAAGACTGGAAGCGTTGTTTAAAATCGCAGGTATAAAGTATGATTTACATTTTAGTCGCCTGTATGGACGTAATGTTATTCGTGTGTTGGAACAAGAACTGCCAAGTATGATGCGGCTGCAACAACCACCAAAAACAATACATCCAAACGTATTGTATGGAATGAAAAATAAACAGACAGATATGTAATATAAAAAACAAACGCCGTCCAATTGGACGGTGTTTTTATCGCTTGTACTGGTTTACAGGCTATTATATATCCTTACTTTAACTACGTTTCTTATTAAACGTTTTCCTTGGTCAAATGTGTTGCTTTTCTGTGATGATTCCAACAAAGTCTTTATCCATTTTGGGTTTTGATTCACAGCCCATGCACATTGAAAAGCACATATTGCAGCAGTGTCTGTACGTAATCCATTATCTAAACGAAAAATCCAGGGCGTTGTACCTGTTTTTGTAACAGCCTGCATCCATATACATGCCCCGATATTAGAAGGAACCGGATTACCAAATTCCAGCACTTGTCCGTATGTGTCTGATTGCAACGCACGGATTTCTAAAATGTCTTCTGTGCCAGGTGTTGCAAGTGCTTGTTTGATTTGTTCTAATTTTGCAATTTCTTTGCCGTGATATTTTGTTGCTGGTTTGCCATCAACAAATACACCATCACGGTTTATTGTAATATAATCTTTGTTTGTTATTTGTTCTGTCATATCATTATGCCTCTGTATTTAATTAGTATCACATATACACGCAATATCAAGTCCCATGTTCAGACATCTTGCCCAGCACTGTTGGTTAGAATCCAAAGGAAGAATTTGACAGCATTGCCAGAATATGTGAAATGTATTTGAAAAATCCAGATTGATTTATGGGGATTTATTCATTAAAGTTTATTGTGACATAAAATAAGGAGTGCCTATGAAAAAGTTTGTTATCTTATCAATTCTATTTACTTTATCAGCATGCGGAACAATCGGTATAGGCAGCAACCATGAAACCCGTTTGTATAACAATTCCAAAGATACGATAACCGTATCTGCCGATAGCGGTGTGTACAAGATAAAGCCAGACCAAGATATGGTTATATTTTCAAATAATGATTTGACTATCAAGTCGTCTAATTCGGATTGTTCTGAAAAGACTGTTATGCGCCAGTTAAACACCCCTGCGGTTATTTTGGACGTATTTCCAATTGGATGGATGGTTGGTATTTTGCCCGTGTTCATAGATGCGATATCTAATAATATGTACAGAATGCCAAAAACATATTCTTATTCGTGCGTAGAATAAAACAAAGGAGAAAAAATGAAAAAAATATTACTTGTGTTGTTTGTATTTGTATTATCTGGATGCGCAGAGCGTAAGATTATAAATAATTATTCGTTAGAAAAATACAATGGAAGTGAAGTGCCTGTTTGTGTTAACAGACCTAAACTTGTAAAGGTTGTTGATGTGGGCGGTGTAAAATACGATTCTAATAGGCAAATGATAACGGACTCTTGTGGTATAGCTGTCAAGTTTCCGCCAAAATATGAAGAGTTGAAAAGTGAATGTGAGGCTTTGCCAACAACTGTTGTTTCGTATTCGTATTGTTTATCTGAATTGCCGAAGCCGGTACATTTGGTCGAGAAAAAGGTCGGCGATATGACAATCTGCTATGACAGAAATAATAAAGTTGAATTGCCTATATTGTATTGTCAAAAAGATATGGTTAATATTCAAACAACGGATGTGACAACAAATGTTATACAACAAACAAAAGTTAGCAATAAAACAGTATTTAATTGGTAATTATTTTGATACGAAATTAAGAAAAAGGTTAGATTTCTAACCTTTTTTATTATGCAGTTCGATAATGCCTAAAAAATAGCATGTTTTACAACCAATATTATCGAACTGTGAAAAAGCTTGGAAATCCAAAGAAAAACCGCCCTTTTTATGGACGGTGTAAAATGTGGCTCGGGCAACTGGACTCG
>JAFOXU010000163.1 GCA_017425725.1 Alphaproteobacteria bacterium
GATAATTTTTTGCCATGACGGCGACCAAATGTTCTTATTTCTTGTTTTTCCATATATTTAGTATAGAATTGCATTGTTAAAAACACAAGGAATATATAGACATGGCAGAATTTCCAAAACGAATCGATTGTGGTGATTTTGAACTGGTTAAGCCAGTGGCTACTTTTGCCAAGGCACAAGAATTTTTTGATGTCGTGATAAAAAATAAAGAATTCCTTAGCAGGTGGTTGGAATGGACGGACTTTTATTCTAAGCCGGAAGATGCGTATAATTATTTAAAAACTATAGAGCCATTGAACGAGCCGTCGTATTTGATTCAAGTTGGGGGAAATGTTGTTGGTGGGCATGGTTTTGTCTTGTTTAGTGAAAAACATAAAACAGCTGAGATTGGATATTGGTTGGCGCCACAATTTAATGGTTGTGGTATTGTGACACGTGGGATTAAATATCTGGAAGATTTGGCATTTGGACAGTTGGGAATAAACCGGATGCAGATAAAGGTAGATGTAAATAATGTAAAATCACAGGCTGTTGCAGTTCGTGCGGGATATAAAAAAGAAGGGATTCAACGTCAATCATACGTTCTGCGTGGTGTGCCATGTGATGTTATTATGTATTCAAAATTAAAATCAGAATGGGAAAAAGGAAAAGTAAAATGAGAAATGGTTTATCAAAAGATTTAATTGCACGTGTGTTGGGCGGTGCGCCAAAATATACAATTGCAGAACTGGAAGAAAAATTCCCTGCACGTAATTTACCTGATGGTGCGTTTGTTACACGTGTTGCCCCCAGTCCAACTGGTTTTATGCATTTGGGTACGCTGTATCAAATGATGATTGCAAAGAAATTGGCACAACAATCAGATGGTGTGTTTATGTTGCGTATCGAAGATACGGATACAAAACGTGAAGTGCAGGGCGCTGTTGATGTTATTTTAAAGTGTGCCGATGCATTCGGATTGCAACCAGACGAAGGTCCGACATATGGTGGCGAATATGGTTCTTATTATCAATCAGAACGTAAAGATATTTATCATTCCGTTGTTGCAGAATTGTTGGAAAAAGGTTTGGCGTATCCTTGTTTCTTGTCGGCAGAAGATATGGATAAAATTCGTGAAAATCAAAAGTCTGCTGGATTTGCAACAGGTATCTATGGCGAATTTGCACGTGATAGGGATTTAACCGAAGAAGATATTGTCGCACATTTAGATAATGGTGAAGTGCCATCGATTCGTTTGTATTCAATGGGTAACAAAGAAAATAAAATATTTTATAATGACAAGGTTCGTGGACGTTTGGCATTCCCGGAAAATGAAGAAGATATTGTTTTGATTAAATCAAATGATGGTTTGCCAACATATCATTTTGCACATTTGTGTGATGATCACTTTATGCATACGACATTGGTACAACATGGTGAAGAATGGTTGTCTTCATTAAATTTGCATCTGCAATTGTTCCGTATGATGGGATGGCAAAATCCAGAATATATCCATGTTGCAACAATTAACAAATTAGATGAACAGACTGGTAATTCGCGCAAATTGTCCAAACGTACAGACCCAGAGGCTAATACAATGCATTATTTAACTGTGATCAGCGCGATCATTCTTGGCTTATTACGCAGGGGACGATACGCGATTGCTTCTACAGCAACAGCGATACTGCCTGTCAGCATCATTGCGATCATGATAATCGCTACAACGGCGATTACCGGATAAGTTCCGTCCACCATCATGCCGGTGAACAGCTTCGAGATGAAATAAGTACCGA
>JAFOXU010000023.1 GCA_017425725.1 Alphaproteobacteria bacterium
AATGTCATTCATAGATTTTATACCCGAAGCATATTTCAGAATCGCACCAGATTGGCGCATTGGTGGCGGCTTTACAATTCGCAAGGCAACTAATCGTGATCAAAGAACAGGCGACGATTACGATCAAGAATGGCTGAACACACAATTAATCCGTCAGTTTGGTCGCACACAGTATATCGGTCATATTGACTATGAATTTGAAAGCGATGAAATTCAATTCGGTGCCAAAGTTAATATTATATTCTAGTGACAGTTACATGAGCCATCGGGACCAAACACAGATAAATTATTATCAGCAGATTTTTAGAAATAAATTAGAATGATTTAGATAAAAGCAGTGCCGGCAATGTAGTGTACAAACGCTACATGAATTGCCGGCACCGCTTTTAGATGAATTATTATAATTTATTTAAGTATGCGATTGCATCCATACCCGCACTACACCCTGTTCCCACTGCAGTTGCGATTTGCATTTTCAAATCACTGTGAACATCACCTGCAACAAACATACCTGCTGGCAATTCAGATGGTGCCAAGCGACCCAGCGAATCACGTTTAATATCTTCGGACAGATAGTCTGTGTTCGCTTCGTGTCCAATGGCAACAAACAGACCATCAACAACCAATTGTTCGCCATTTGTTGTTGTGACAATTAATTCACCATCTGTTGAATCTGGTTTTTCTTCAATTTTAGCCAAATCAGTATTGAACAAGCATTCGATATTATCACGTTGTGCAACACGGTCACGCAATACAGCCTCGGCTCGGAAAAATTCAGATTTGCGATAAACAATTTTCACCGTTTTTGCTAAATCTGCCAAATACAACGCATCATTTAACGCACTGTTTCCGCCCCCCATAACAATGACTGTTTTGCCACTGTAAAAGAAACCATCACATGTTGCACAATACGAAACACCACGTCCCATCAGTTCACGTGCGCCTTCGATTTCCAATTTACGTGGGCTGGCCCCTGTTGCAACGATAACAGTTTTACCAATATATTCTTTGTTGTTTGCAGTAACAACAAATTCTCCACTCTCATTTTTTACAACATTTGTTGCGCTAACAAATTCGACAGTTGCCCCGAATGTTTCGGCTTGTTTTTTCATAAATTCTGCCAGTTCTGCACCACTGCCGGCCCATCCTGGATAATTTTCCAACGTGGCAATTCCAGCCATTTGGCCACCCAATCTGTCACCCCCCAGCACAATTGTTTTTTTATTTGCACGTGCCGCATACAGTGCCGCTGTTAAACCTGCCGGCCCAGATCCCAATATAATTACATCATACATTTGATTTTCTTCCTTTTCTTTTTCTTGGGTCAATATAACAAAATTAAACACCCCACACAACCAAAATTATCAGCAATTAAAACCGTTACACAAATTCTTTACAAATATTATAAACAGTTATAGAATACTATCCGAATTTATGACAAAGGAATAAAAATGTTGGATATAAAGTTTATTCGTGAAAACCCAGACACAGTGAAAAAAGCATGCGAATTAAAAGGCATGACAGATTATACAGACCAAATCTTGACCTTGGATGCACGTGTACGTGAACTGAAAACAATTACACAAAGTAAAACTGCTGAAAAAAATAAAATCACACGTGAAATACCAACTGCAACTGACAAGGCACCATTGATTGCAAAATCCAAAGAAATCAATGCAGAAATCGCAACCGACATGGCAGAATTGGCAGACAAGGAACAGGAATTAAAAGAACTTTTACATTGTGTTCCACAAATTCCATCCAACGACACACCTATTGGACGTGATGATTCTGAAAATATTGAGATTCGTCGTATTGGCACACCACGTGAATTTGATTTTACACCACGCCCACAGTGGGATTTATTAGAAATGAATGGCTGGTGGAAGCCGGAAAAAATCGCATCAATTTGTGGCACACGCACATACGCCCTGTTTGGCGAGGCAGCTGAACTGGAACTGGCGATTCAAACATACGTGATTCAGAAATTGATTGCCAAGGGATTTACATTCGTAAATTGTCCATCAATTACAAAGCCACAGACAATATTTAACGCCGGTCACTTTAAAGGCACAGATACATCTGTTATGAACAACGATGTTTTTATGCTGACAGACACAGACAGATGTTTGGCTGGAACTGCGGAAATTATCTTAAATTCACTGCACAGTGATGAAGTTTTAAATGAAAAAGACCTGCCAATTAAATATGCTGGATTTTCACCATGTTTCCGCAAAGAAGCGGGTGCCGCCGGTCGTGACACACGTGGAATTGTTCGTATACATCAATTTAACAAGGTAGAACAATATATCTATTGCACACCAGAACAATCTGATGAAATGCACGAACACTTATTAAACAACCTGTGTGAAATTATGGAAGATTTAGAATTACCATATCGTGTTATCATGGCATGCACAGGCGACATGGGATTCAACAAAGTTAAAATGCATGATGTTGAGGCATGGTTCCCAAGTGAAAACACATATCGTGAATTAGGTTCTTGTTCATCAATTGGTCAATTCCAAGCACGCAGAACAAACACACGTTACCGTGCCGCTGACGGCAGCATGCAATTCTGTGCAACATTGAACAACACTGGTATTGCCCTGCCACGTGCAATTGTGCCAGTTATTGAAAACCATCAAAACCCAGATGGTTCTGTAAATATACCAAAGGCATTACAGCCACTGATGGGCGGTCGCACAAAAATCGGTGGAAAGCACTAATAAAAAAAACTCCCGTTTGGGAGTTTTTTTTATCTTTGAAACGCCTGTTGCATTTCAACAAACGGTCTTGCGAAACAATTTGCAGATTCTATTGCCAACTCACTTTTATATTTCTTTGCATTTTCAACAAGTTCTGTTGCGTACGTATTGCTGCGTGTATCATACATCCATTGTTGCACAGATTTGCAAAAGTTATAATAATCTGCACCATTTCCATCAAAAAACGCCGGTATCGCCTTGTACCAAACAATACCTGTTGGGTCTTGAACAATATAATACGCACTAGATAAATCATTCATTTTTTTCTGTTGTGCGTATTCCGCTGCACGTTGATGCCATGCTGCTTCTGTTGCTTCACGTGAAAAATAGGCATCTGGATTTTTTGCGACCTGTTCCATGTACACCAAACTGCGTGCAGCCGCACAGCGTTCTTTTAATTCCATATTCTTCCAGCGTGTTTTCAAATGAACACGTGCCAAGTCTGTTAAACTTTTCAAACCAGATTGTATTGCACCACGCACTTCTTGTTCTTTATATTCCTTATACATCTTTCTAACTCCTTTGGTTATCATTACACCACTGTCACAATTAAATATAGACAAATTTCACAAAAAGTCAATACATTGACTAATATTTCTTGAAAAAAGGAATTTTTAGGTATACCCTGTATTGGAAATTCAAAAAATATGGGGCAAAAATATGAAGATACGCAATATTGCAATTATTGCACACGTTGACCATGGAAAAACAACATTGGTTGACAATATGTTAAAGCAAGCAGGCACATTCCGTGAAAACGAAAAAGTCGAAGATCGTGTTATGGACAGCGGCGACATCGAACGTGAACGTGGCATTACAATTTCTGCAAAACCAACATCCATTCAATGGGGCGAATACAAGATTAACATTGTTGACACACCTGGGCACGCAGACTTTGGTGGCGAAGTTGAACGTATTCTGTCTATGGTTGACGGTGTTGTATTATTGGTCGACAGTGCCGAAGGTCCACTACCCCAAACCAAGTTTGTATTATCCAAGGCATTAAAACTGGGGCTGCGTCCAATCGTTTGTATTAACAAAGTTGACAGGGCCGATGCCAGACCGGACGAGGTTTTAACAGAAACATTCGACCTGTTTGACAAACTGGGCGCAACAGATTCACAACTTGATTTCCCATATTTATATTCTGTTGGTCGTGACGGTTGGGCCGTTCGTGATTTGAACGATGAACGCAAAGACCTGACACCGTTGTTCCAATTAATTGTCGACCATGTACCTGCCCCAGATTGCAATGGCGAACGTTGTCAGTTGGATGCACCATTTACAATGTTGGCCACAACACTGGAAGCAGACCCATACGTCGGCAGAATTTTAACCGGAAAAATTGAATCAGGCACTGTTCGTGTTGGCCAATCGGTCAAGGCAATCAACCGCAACGGTGAATTTATCGAAAATGCCAAGATTACAAAAATCATTGAACATCGTGGTGTTGAAAAGATTTCTCGTGACAGCGCATCTGCCGGCGACATCGTTGTTGTTGCTGGATTTTCCAAGGCGACTGTGGCAGACACATTGTGCGATCCATCTGTCACCGAACCAATTCCTGCGATGCCAATTGATCCACCAACCCTGACGATGACATTCTTTGTAAACACATCACCATTGGCTGGCAAATCAGGTAAAAAGTTAACATCACGCATGATTGGTGAACGCCTATTCAAAGAAGCAGAAACAAATATCGCATTAAAAGTTGAACAAAGCGAAAACAACGAAGCATTCGAAGTATCTGGTCGTGGCGAATTACAACTGGGGATTTTGATTGAAACAATGCGTCGTGAAGGTTTTGAATTATCCGTTTCACGCCCACGTGTTGTAATGCAAACAAACGAGAATGGCGAAAAACTGGAACCGATCGAAGATGTTGTAATCGACGTTGACGACGAATTCAGCGGTGTTGTTATTGAAAAAATGACCAAGCGCAAAGCAACAATCACAGAAATGAAGGCATCTGGCGGTGGCAAAACACGTATTGTATTTTCTGCGCCATCACGTGGTTTGATTGGATATTTATCAGAATTCCGCACAGACACACGTGGCACAGGTATTATGAACCGTGTATTTGACAAATACGATACATATCGTGGTCCGATACAACAATATCGTCCGGGTGTTTTGGTATCTATGGAAAAAGGCAGTGCTGCAACATATGCATTATTTAACCTGCAACCACGTGGCACATTGTTTATCGACCCACAAACCGAGGTATATTCTGGTATGATTATCGGTGAACACAGCAAAGAAAACGATTTAGAGGTAAACCCGATTAAAGGTAAAGAACTGACAAACATGCGTTCTGTTACAGCGGATGAAAAATTGTTCTTGGCACCACCACGTCGTATTTCTTTGGAAGAAGCGCTGTCATACATCTTGGATGACGAATTGGTTGAAATCACACCAGACACAATTCGTCTGCGCAAAAAAGAACTGGACAGTAACACACGTAAAAAATTAAAGAAACATATCGAAGAATAAAAAAACGCCCAAACGGGCGTTTTTTTTCAATTATTGAATTCCAACATTAAAAACATCACCCCAACCTGCAACAGATTGCCCACCAACAACACATTTTAAATCTTCAAATCCATCTGTGGCCTGATGTTTTTTCATAACACTGCTGGTAATTAAACCACCGGCCGTACCCAGAACAACACCTGCAATTGAATCAGATGCCAAACGTGCGGTATTAAACTTACCATCTGCATTTTTCCACACACTTAAATCTAAATTACCAATAATTCCATCCAGTGTACTGCCATAGCCTGTAATTGTTGCATAAATTACGTTGCCGCCATTATTATTGGACGTAACCTTACATTTTTTATCAATTTCTTCTGATATCTTTGTTACAAAGTCGTTTTGTGAGTAATTTTTATACGGTTCTTCCTTAAAATAACCTGCTTTAAAACCTTCCTTACACCATTCTTCATACTTATCAACCATCCCATTAAAACTATTATCAGATTTACCTTCACAGTCTGTACGATATTTCGCAATAAGTTTTTGCGCAGTAGCATCTTCACAATTACTATCCAATGGCGGACAATTGGCATCCACTTCTTTTGACAATTTATCATATAAATTTTTTAAGGTTGTTCCTGTTGTTATATTCACAACGGTGCTGCCTTCACCGTGTTCATTACACTTTGTTTTAAATTCCGCAACTTTACTTAACATGTCTGGCTTATTAGCACACTGTTTTTCCCAATACTCAATCATGTTTTTATACTCACACTCTTTTTGGGTCGGCGTACAATTTTTTTCAACCTGTCCTTTTAAGTACGCTACTATCTGATCAAAATTTTTCCCTACAAAAGCTTCACAACCACCATCTGGTGCCACAGATTGCACCGGTTCCACTGTGTTAGTTTCCTTAATATACCCACACATGTCTTTAAAATATTTTATACATTTTCTTAGTTCTTCAGCCGCCTCGCCAGTCTGATCAGCACACAATCCATTCCATTCTGTAATTTGTTGATTAATATCATCCTTGCACTGAGGAGCAACATCGGCCCATGCATTTACAATGCATATACAAAACATACTAAAAATACAAAATATCTTTTTCATACACCCTTCTCTTACCCATATATTTTATCATAATTTATATGATACCCAAAATAAAAAACCACCATTTGGCGGTTTTATTTATATTCTTGTATCAATTGTTGAATTTGGGCAGATAAAACCAAGTCTGTGGACAACAATTTTTCAATTTGCTTTATTGCATATAATACTGTTGCATGATCACGACCACCAACAAAATTACCAATCTCGTTCAATGATAGGCCTGTTACATTTTTTAATACAACCATCATTATCTGACGTGCCAACACCAATGAACGACTGCGCCCGTTGCCACATACTGCATCATATGATACCGCCAATTTTTCACACATTTCACGAACCATAACAGATGGTGTTTTTGTCTTTTGCAACGTATCTGCCAACAAATGTTGTGCAACATCCATATCAACACAAACACCCATCAAATCAGTATATGCCTTGATTTTTTTTGCAATACCAGAAATCAAATGACCATCATTTGCCGTACGTTGTACCAATGCACCTGCAACATCTGATGCAACACCAGAACGTTGCAACATAACAGATTTTACATGTGCGTTTGGCGATGCAACATCCGCCGTCAGGCCAGACGCAAACAACGATTGAACAGAACGATCAAAACCTGTTAAATTATTTGGTGCCGCATTTGCTGTCAAAACAACATTCTTGCCCATATTGCGCAAATCAACAACCAACTGAACAAATTCTTCGGTTGATGCCTTTTTACCAGACAATGTTTGAACATCGTCCAAGATAAATGTATCACAATTACGGCAAAAATCTTTGAATGCGAAAATATTATGTTCTTTTAAAGAACGTGTAAAATCAGATACAAACTGCGCACCCGTCATTTTAACAACACGACCCTGTGCCGCATTTGCAATACAATCTGTTAATAATGTTTTACCACAACCAGACACACCATAAATAAACAGCGGGGAAAATGAAACTGTGCCCGCTGCGACTTTCTTACATGCAGATACAACGAATAAGTTTTCATCACTGCAAACAAATGAATCAAATGAAACATTTGCAGATTCTGTAACCTGTGCAGGTGCAAAAACCTGAGTATTATTGTCATTTGCAACACTTGCAACCTTGGCAGTTGCGCCACGAACAACAATCTGAACACCCAAGCCAAATTCACATGCAACAGATTTGATAACATTGCCATGAACACTGTTGATAAAGTCTGCAGAAAACTGATTCTGCGCACCCAAAACCAACACATCATTTATAACATCAAATTGTAATGGTGAAATCCAAGATTTATAACTGGCAGAATCAATTTTTGCGGCAATGGCCCCCTTGATATTTTCGATATTTATCATTAATGGTTTTGCCAGTGTCCGCATATTGTTTTCTCCTTTCCTTCCCTTAAAAGAGTTTCCTGCCCTTTTTCTTATAAAAAAGCATCCCGTCTTTTTTATATTTATATTCAAAGTTTTTGAAACCCCATAATTTAAAAATTTGACGCTTCAATCATGTTTTGAATACGTCAAATAATTTATAAGATATATTTCGGTTTACAACCAAATATTCGTTAAAAAATGCACATTTATTTTTTGACAACGATTCGGATTTTTATCGGTTTTCTGCGGTTTGTATATACACTGTATATACATGAAAATAATCACAATCGCACATATCCACCATCAACTTTTCGTATTAAACCTTGCAATTCTAAGACAACTAAATCCGCCTTGATTTCCGAAACACTTTTTTTGACAAGTTGTGCCAATACAGATTCTGACACAGGAATGTTTCCTATTTTATCAATCAGATTATTTTCCGAATCATTTTTTTCTAAACTTTTTATTTTTTTTACATCATTTTTTGCTGTTTTAAAAAAGTCTGATACCCCTAAACACATTTTTGCATCACCAGACCGAATCAGTGTATTTGGCCCCAAACCCCTGGAATCTGTGGGATGCGATGGAATCGCCCACACATCACGACCAAAATCAATTGCGAATCGTGCTGTTGTCATTGAACCCGACTTTAAATCTGCTTCGCCCAAAATCAGCGTATCTGACAGCCCTGCAACCCAACGATTACGCTGAATAAAATTTGTTGCAACAGGAACAAAACCCACTGGCATCTCGCTGATAACGCACCCCCGTTCAACAATTTCCCAATACAACGATTCATTTTCCAATGGCCAAATATAATCAACCCCACCTGCCAAGACGGCAACAGTCTGGGAATTACCAGCCACACGCAACGCACCACGATGTGCCGCAGTATCTGTTCCGATTGCCATCCCAGATACAACCGCAATATCATTTTCTGCAAAATTTTGCGCAATATCCGCAACAAACCCCATTCCACTGGCGGTTGCATGCCGTGTTCCAACAATCGAAACCATTTGTTTCTTTAATGTGTCCATATTTCCACGCACAGTTATAATCGGCGGATGATTTTTTAAATCTTTTAATCGTGCCGGATATAAATCACAATCATCTGATATATAATGTATATTATTTTGATGCGCAAAATCTATTTCACGCATAATGGCATCACGAAATTCAGCCCCAACATCCATCGTTTCGACCACCGCAGCCGCACAGCCAAACTGTTCTATCAATTGCGCATAACGCACAGGCCCAATTTTTGGCGTTCGAATAATTAATAATTTTTCAAATAAATCTGACATAGTTATACTATATGACAAAATCTGATATAAAAACCAATAAAAAAACCGCAATTGCGGTTTTTATTTAATATCACCTATTAATACTGCTGCATCAATCCATTCTTTATACTTATCACAAACTGCTTTTGCATTCTTACAGTTTGTATCACCATCATCACAGTCTGGTAATTGTCCACACTGACCTTTCAAGTCTGTTAAATTTGCTATCACAGTATCATATTTCGTATCGTTTTTCGTATCTTTTTCTTTTTTCAGTACAAGCAACTGCGATCTTTTTTGTGCTGCGCCCTGCAAACCCTTTTGTCCTTCGACACTGCTAATACCCTTGCCAAGTAATTTGTTGCCGAACAATTCCATCGCACCAACACCCAATGCGGCCCCACCGACAGATGCGCCAACCGTACTCCACACACGAACTTTCTTTTTAGCATCCAAAATTCTTTGGCGCATTTCTTCTTCTGCGACCCACGAACCACATGTAATTGTCTTTCCCATTTCAAAATATTTATCTTCTATATCAGACAGGTCAATTCTTTCGTCATCTGAAACCAACCCTACCCTTACAAAGCAGGTATTATTTTCTGGTGTATCAATATCTTCAACCATCGTAGAATATTCAGACAAATTACTGTACCGTGATGCCCAAACAAACGTATTACCAACACCAATATTATTAGACAGACATGTACGACGTGCCTTTTCAATGACATCATCTTGCTGTTTTTTCTCCTGCTGCTCTGGTGTTGTCACCGGTGCCGCCACTGGTGCAGACACAGATTCATTTGTTGCGCTTTTTGCATTTGTTGCCGCCATTGCAGAAATTTCATTTCGTGAAACAGTTGCACGTGATGCCACATCCATTTGATTTGCCATGGATACACGGGCACGCCCACCAGGCGCAGCAACCGCCCCAGACACAACAAAACATCCGATGATAAAAGATAAAAACTTTTTCATACTCTCCGTACTTTGGTGTGTATTATACCACAAATTCGATAAAAAATAAAGACTTTATACAGAAAAATCGGGATTAACCCGATTTTTTATTTTTTCCATTTCCATTCTATCTTTGATTCACTGCCAGACAATAACCTGGCAATATTTCCACGATGACGCCACATACACAGCAAACCAATGGCAAGAAAAGCAAACCCAACATGAATACTGATCGCAAATCCCAAGATTGGAATCAAACAAAACACAATTGTTGCACCAAATGATGAAACACCACTGC
>JAFOXU010000052.1 GCA_017425725.1 Alphaproteobacteria bacterium
CAATTGCAACAGTGCAGATTTCTGCGTCTGATTGCATATTCGCTGGGGGAAAATTGATTAAGTTTTTGTCGTTTTTATTGGCAATACTTTTAACGCCACTGTTTGGTGCGATGGCTGATGTTGCATGCCCCAGTGGTTATACCCAAGTTATCGAAGATGTTGTTTATACTTCATATGGTGACAGTTGTCCAAATGGTGATACAAAACTGGGTGGCGAATATGGCGAAGATTCAATTTTAAACTGTATCGGTGCGCAATCTGGTGCTGTGCCAATATGTACATATTTTGCAGAATCATGCCAACCTGGCATGTCTTTTGATGGCCAGTCCCATCAATCATGCCCCAGTGGATCATATTGTGACGGAACTGGGACTGCAACCCCAGGGGTTGCGGGGTGTACTCAGACCTGTCCATTAAATTCCAACAGTCGATCCGGTGCAACCAGTGTTACTGATTGTACATGTAATGATGGGTATTACATGAATAATGGCGTTTGTGAAACGTGTCCAGCGGGTTATGCATGTTCTGGGGGAGAAATGACACAATGTGAAAATGGAACATATTCGGTTGCTGGTCAATCAATATGCACTTCTTGTCCGCCTGTTAAGAATGTTCATGGTGCGGGTTTAGCAGTTGTTGAATCAGTAAATGCTGCTGAGTCTATCGATGCGTGTGAAGCGGTTTATATGTTTATGTCGCAATATATAGTACAATTAGTCCAACAGTATGAAGAATTGCCCACGGATTGGGACTCTAGTGAATACAACCCAGATTCAGATGCCAATAAACGTGGATTTATAAATGTATACTGTAAATATGATGCAAAATCACAAGATTATGTTGCAGATTGCAATAGTCACGTGTGGTCATGTGAAGGTGGTTATTATGCGGATGATTCAGGGCAAGAGGGGGCGTATCCTCCATCATATACATCAAATACATTAGATGATATTATTAAAAACTCTTGCAGACCTGTTGGTGAAAACTACTGGTCCCCATCATACAGTACATACATAAGTGGACCAGATGACAATATGACTTTTGATGAAGCTATGACACTGATATATGATAAATACCCTTGTCCTGAAAATTCTTCGACCCGGGGTGACACAACCGCAGCATATTGTACGTGTAATGATGGATATACAGTAACCGGAACAATTGGTGGCAGTATACAGACCACAACAAATGCATGTATCAAATTTATGTGTGAAGATGGATATTATCAAAACGGTAATACATGTGAAATCTGTCCAGTTGGTTCATACTGTGCAAATAATACAAAAACAGCCTGCGATACTGGTTACACCACAGACAATACAGGTGCTACAAGCGAATCCCAATGCTATACCACATGCACAAAACAATGTACCCAACAAACGTGCCCTGAAAACGCAACATGTACACACGGCACAACAACAACAGCAGGCAAACAGTACGTTGGTAGCACATGTAATGCGGCATCCAGCACATGTGAAATGACAGTCAATTGTAATAACGGTTACGATAAACAAGATGGTGAAATCGTTTTGGTTTCACAAACTCCATTGGTGCCGGTTGATTATATGGACGGTGGTGATAGCGACGCAAGTATTAATGCAGGCGGTAATTTAAGTGGTAACAGTGATTTTGGATTAACCGAAAGCAACACCTGGGCAGCACATTTTGAGCATGGGACAGTATATGGCCGCGCCAGTTGCCAACCAGACGCTGATGCTGGGGCTGCGTATGTTATTAATTATAATACCTTATATGATGTTGGAACTGGCCTAACAAATATAGAAGATTTTGAAACGAAACTTGCTGCTATAAGCGGGGAAGCAAAAGCCAAGTACATGGCAGATGCATTTCGTGGCCTGCAAGATGGCACAATAACAGACGCAGATTTTGGTAATGCAGTACTTGTTGTTTTTGGTATTGAATACAATGCAAGTTACAGCACAACAGACAATGGTCAATATTGTTATTGCCAGATGACAGAATACAGCCCAACAAATGAAAGCAAGCAAAGTGTAGTAGGGAATTGGGTATATCTAAACGACTTTACAACTTCGGGTGATTGTGCCAACAAATGTGCAAACATGTGTGCGAATGGTCTGAGGTTCAACGAAACTCCATTCAGTATAGGTCTACGTGCTGCAGTTTTCGATTCAATGCGTGCAGAAAATACTGCGGTGTGTGTTGCGAAAACAATTGATGTTCCTGCCGGATATTATTTACCTGCAAATACAACAGAATATATACAATGCCCAGAAAAC